>QZJQ01000030.1 GCA_003599795.1 Nitrospiraceae bacterium | reverse complement strand
GCCTGCCATGTGCCGAGAACAAGCCTGCCCTCGTCAATGATAACAAGCTGCGAAGTTCCGATAATGCTTGATTTTATATGTGCATCGGCATTCCCTTCCCTGTGGGAGTAATTCGTCTCCTGCGGAACAAGCCTGGTTAATGCGTGCTGTATATCGCGGTGCACTGAGGGGTCTGCGCCTTCATTTATTGTTACCGCTGCTGTTGTATGAGGCACATAGACATAACATATCCCGCTTACGATTCCTGCCTCTTTAAGAATCTCATTAATTTTTTCGGTTATGTCAATAAATTCGCTTCTCTGGCTGCTTCTTACGTTTATATATCTGAGCACAATTCCTCCACCCAAAGTTATTAGTTGCAAGTTAAAAATTAAAAGTTAAAAGTTGAAAATTAAAATACCACTAACTCTTAACTCTTAACTCTTAACTTTAAACTTTAAACTTCGTATCCTGTTATAATTATACCTGAAATAACAGCACAAAAAACCATGATAAATTACCACAAAACATGGCGACTTATCAATTCGGGACCAGACAGCGCATCCCGCAACATGGCTTTGGATGAGGCTATCGCTGTTTCTGTCAGAAAAGGCAGTTCAGCGCCGACGCTAAGGCTGTATTCCTGGGACATGCCGTCCGTGTCCCTTGGGTGCTTTCAAAAAATCAGTGATATAGACACGGAATACTGTTGTGATGCTTCAATTCCCATTGTGAGAAGGCCTACCGGCGGAAGGGCCATCCTGCACAATAGAGAACTGACCTACAGCTTTTCCGTGAAAACCGATAATGCTTTATTTTCAAAAGGCATATTTGACAGCTATAAAAAAATAAGCGCGGCTTTTTATCTTGCCCTTTCAAAACTCGGACTTTCTCCTGAGGCAAAGTTAATCAGGGAAGTCCGTCACTCAAAAAGCCCGCTTTGTTTTCAATCAGCATCCTACGGCGAGATAACCATTGACAGCAGGAAGGTTATAGGCTCTGCTCAAAAACGCTGGAGTGACGGGCTCTTGCAGCAAGGGTCAATACCCTATTGCATTGACGAGCCCGAAACTTTAAAAATATTCAGGCTTAACTCTATTAAGGATATAAGAGGCGCAATGGCAGGGCTTATGGAGGCAGTTCCGGATTTAAGCGATGAGAAGTTCAGGGATATGATAAAAACATCATTTGAAGAAACGTTTGATATAAAATTTACAGATTCTGTTCCTTCTCGGGAAGAGACAGCCCTTGCGCTGAAGCTCTATTCTGAGAAGTACCGGACAGAGGAATGGAACTTCCGGAAACAGGTTCAGTCCCCTCAACCGGTATTCCAGAGGGCTTAACCTCAGCCTCTGTATGACAATAATAAATGAATATTACAGCGACTATAACCAAGCCTAAATAACTCTGGAAAGCATAAGAAAAAATCTGATACGGAATAGCTATTATAGCGCCGATTATAGGTATCAGGTTAAACGGCGTGCCAAGAAGGATAAGAAGAAAAGTTGCGAGAAAGTATCCTCCGAAAGCAATACAATAAAGCCATAATGCGGCTGGATTTCTATACAGATATTTTACGGTGTCCTTTGTGGCCTGCCATGGTTTCGTTCCCTTAATGACAATAGCGGCAGTCCCGTACAGTGTAAGGGCAATTGAGAAGATAATAAGAGCAAGCCCTATGCAGAACAACAAAAGGGAAAGGAATATCCCGAGAACAACAGCCAGTGTTGTTTCATACCCTTTGGCAATAGATATGACAACGCCTATTCCTCCCGCAAAAACACCAATAACAAAAGCAACCCCTAAAAATATAATTCCTATTATTGCCGTGAATCCGATTAAAGGCCAGAAAAGCCGTTTACCCTCTGAAAAAAAGGTGTTCATGTTAAACTTGTCGGAGCTGTCCCTTATGGCCCGTCCTATAGTGCCTGCGGAACCTCCGAAGACATAGAGCCCTACTGCAGTTGCAACAAGCAGATAGAAAACAAAACTGACCAGCAGCACAACGATTAATCCAAAATACTTTGTTATGATTTCAGCGGGATCACTCACGGTTCCCATGAGATTTTTAAGTTCCGTCAGCTCTGTAAGGTCCAGCCCGAATATCACAAACGCAACGGCAAGCGGGATTCCGACAAATACAAAAAAACCTATGCAGTTTACAACCATCATGCCAAACTGGATAAGCACAAGCTGCCAGTTCTTGTTTATAAGTTTAAAGCCGTTTTTTATTGCATCGCCGTAGGTCATAGCTTGGTATATTTTACACTAATTGACGAAATAGTTTACAAACAATTATACTTTTTTGTTAATAGAAAATTATCACAATAACATTTTAGAGGCATACTGAAGATGAACGCATCCACAAAAAAGACGATACTCAAGATCAGCGGAAATTCTGCCGCAAAGGCAGAAGACGCTGTAGCAGTTGAAAAAAGGCTGAGAATACTTGTAAACGGGGAAGAGGTGATAAGCCTTTACTGCACCCCTTTCATGATAAGAGAGCTTGTGGTCGGCATACTCATGACAGAAGGAATTATTAAAGGCGAATGGTGCGCCGACAGGATGAGCATAGAATACGGCGACGATATTGTTGTCAACATTAATTCAGCGGATGCAGTCATCCCGAGAGAGAACAGGGTTGTAACATCAGGCTGCGTGGGAGGCATAACATTCGTAAAAAAAATAGAGGATGAAAAGATAACGGATGAATTTTCAATCGAGGCAAAGAGCCTGCTTAGCATCTTCAAGGAATTTCAACTTCGCTCAGACCTCTACAGGCTTACGGGCTGTGTTCACAGCGCGGCGATTTCAGACGGGAAGCACATTATCGCATTCGCAGAAGATATAGGAAGGCATAATGCGGTTGACAAGGTCATAGGATATTCCGTGCTTGAAAATATAGGGCTCGCAGGCAAACTGATGCTCGCAAGCGGAAGGCTTTCATCGGAGATTGCATCAAAATGCTCAAGATGGAGCATCCCGATAGTTGCGAGCAGGACCGCGCCTACTCATCTTGCGATTGAGATTGCGGAATTGCGGGGGATTACGCTTGTAGGATTTGTCCGGGGGGACAGGCTCAACGTTTATACCCATCCGCAGCGAGTTAAAAGTTAAAAGTTAGAAGTTATAAGTTAGAAGTTATAAATGAAGGGGTCAACAGAGCAACAGAGCAGTAGAGCAACAGAGCAGCAGACTTTAGTGCAGAAATCTTTAACTGCTGAGCTACTGCGCTGCTGGGCAGCTGGGCTCATCTTACTCTTAACTCTTAACTTTATACAACATGTTTCCATTTGAAGCGCTGATAAACAGCATTGAAGACGCCATTGTTCTGTTTGACAGAAAGGCCGTGATAAAATTCATAAACAGAACCGGCGAAGAGCTTTTGGGGAAAAGCCTGAAAGAAGTAACAGGTAAAAAGTTCAAGGAATTGTTTCCTGAAGAAAAAACCATAGCAGGATTGATAAGAAAGTCCATATCCGAAGAGCGTTCCTTCAGCGGCAGGGCGGTGAATATAAATATCAGCAGAATAATAAACGCGGACTTTAATATCTCGCCGTTTTTTGTTCAGGGAGAAACTCAGGGCGCCGTCCTGGCGCTTAAGGAAAATATTGCCATTGCAGAGAGGGAGGATTACCAGTTTGATTCCCTGATATACCTTCTGGCCACTTTAGCCCATGAGATTAAAAATCCGCTCGGAGGCATAAAAGGAGCGGCACAGCTCCTGTATGAAAAGACACAGGCCGAAGGCATCGGTGAATACACCAATCTTATAATCAAGGAAACAGACAGGTTGAATTCAGTGCTGCAGAATTATCTGACAATCTGCAAAAAACCGTCATTCCACCCGCTTAACATCCATGAGGTTCTGGAAAAAGCATTATCCATCATGGACATTCCGATGAAAGACAAGAGCGTCATCTTGCAGAAGACGTATGACCTGAGCCTTCCGAGAGTTATGGGCGATGAAGGGAAACTGCTTCAGGCATTTCTGAATATAATAAAAAATGCCATAGAGGCCATGAAGAAAGATGGAAGCCTGACAGTGGTGACAGGGATATCAAGAGAATATGTGCGCCATAAAGGCAAGCCAAAACGCTGGGCTGTTATTTCCGTAAAGGACACAGGCGCGGGAATTCCTTCTGAAGATATACCAAAAATATTTCTTCCGTTTTATACTAAGAAGAAGCACGGAACAGGCATAGGGCTGGCCCTGTCAAAAAAAATCATCCTGGACCATAAGGGATTCATTAAAGTTGAAAGCCAGAAAGGCAAAGGGGCAGTGTTTAATATTTATATACCATTTGAGGGTGAGCAATAAACGCGCATGAGCAAAGAAGTTCTGATAATTGACGATGACGAAAGCATAGCGTGGGTCATAGAGAAGGCCCTTGAACCGCAGGGCTACAGTATCGTCCCGCATACAAAACTTTCTTCGGGCTTAAAAGCCGTAAAAGACGAGCCGCAGGTTATACTGCTGGACCTTATTCTTCCTGACGGAAACGGCCTTGACGGCCTGCGCGAAATTAAAGCATCAAATCCGGACGCAACAGTGATAATGATAACTGCCCACGGAAAAATGGAAAGCACAATAGATGCGATGAAAGAAGGAGCTTATGACTATATTGAAAAGCCGTTTGATATTGAAGAACTGAAAATAGTAGTTGAAAAGGCATTTAAGGATATGGCTCTGAGGGAAGAGCTCAAAAAGTTCAAGGAAACTGAAACAGAAGCGCCTGAGATATTGGGAAAAAGCGAAAAGATACTTAAGGTATTCAAGGAAATAGGAAGAGTTGCGGCAAAGGACATCACGGTTCTCGTTACAGGCGAAAGCGGGACCGGCAAGGAGCTTGTTGCAAGGGCCATACACCATAACGGCAAAAGAAGTTCCGGCCCTTTCATTGCAATAAACTGCGCCTCAATGCCAAAGGACCTTATTGAGGCAGAACTTTTCGGGTGGGAGAAAGGCGCATTCACAGGGGCCAGGGACAAGCGCATCGGAAAGATAGAATCAGCAAGCGGTGGCACATTGTTTCTTGACGAGATATCGGAGCTTGACATGAACCTTCAGGCAAAACTTCTGAGGTTTCTGCAGGACAATGAATTCAGCCCACTCGGGAGCAACAAAGTTACAAAGGCAGACGCAAGGATAATAGGCGCTACAAATAAAAACCTGAAAGATGCCGTAAGCAAAGGGGCCTTCAGGGAAGACCTTTATTACAGGTTCAATGTCGTGCAGATTAAACTGCCTCCGCTGAGAGACCGCAGGGAAGACATCCTTCTCCTCGCAAAGCATTTCATTAAAGAAGCGCAGAAAAAATTCAATACAGGGCAGAAAGAGCTCTCAAAAGAGGCAAAAGATTTCATAGGCAAATATGACTGGCCCGGCAATGTCAGAGAGCTGGAAAATACGATAAAGAGCGCCTGCATCCTGTCAAACGGCACAGCAATAGAAAAGCGCGACCTTCATGTGGAGGAAGGAAACTCTTATTCAATAAAAGAATTCCTCGAGAATAAACTTAAGAAGTATCTGAAAGACATGACACAGCTTGAAACCGCCAACCTGCACACAACCGTGATGTCAGAAGTTGAAAAGGCGCTGATAAGCATTGTGCTTAAGGAGACAAAAGGCAATCAGCTCAAGGCAGCAAGGACTCTCGGCATTAACAGGAACACTCTGAGGACCAAGATAAAGGAGTATAAGATAAAGTAGCAAAAATCTCCCTCTTGCCCAAACCTGCTTCAGCACTTATAATGAAACCAATGAACAACGAAAAGATTCTCATCGTTGAAGACGAAAGAAAAATATCCGATATCCTGAAGTCCTATCTTGAAAGAGAGGGCTTCGGCATTAAAATTGCAGAGACAGGCAGAGAAGCTCTTAGGTTAATTAAAGACAGATTTGACCTCATCATCCTTGACCTCAGACTGCCTGATATGGAAGGAGAAGAGGTCTGCCGTTCAATACGGGGAATATCCGATGTCCCGATAATCATGCTCACAGCAAAAAGTTCGGAAGACGAGAGAGTTAAAGGGCTTGGAATCGGCGCCGACGACTATGTTATCAAACCCTTCAGCCCGAGAGAACTCGTTGCAAGGGTGAAGGCTCATTTGAGAAGAACACAGAAGGGTGATAAAAAAATCCTGTCTTTTAACGAGGGCGTGCTTATTATTGACACTACTTCAATGGAGGTTAGAAAAAGGAAAGAACCTGTTTCACTTACAACAACTGAATTTAAGATACTGCTCAGCCTCGCTGAAAGGCCCGGCGCTGTGCTGAACAGGCTTCAGCTTATGAATATGGTTCAGGGATATGACTTTGAAGGTTATGACAGGGTCATTGACGCGCACATAAAAAACATCAGGCACAAGATTGAGGATAACATCCAGAAGCCTGTTTTCATAAAGACAATTTATGGAGCAGGGTATAAATTTATAGGAGTGCCGGATTGATGAAAACCAAAATCTTCCTTGCCTTCATAGCCATAATCCTCGCAGCGCTTCTTTCAAACTTTATCTTTGAATGGCTGATAATGAGAGATTTTGACAATTACGTCAGCGGCGTCAGGGAAGACCAGTTTTACTGGATACTTACATCCGTTGAAAGCAGTTTTTCTAACGGAAAATGGAATAAGGCTTCATTATCAGAGGCAATACACTGGGCCATGATGCTCGGGCTTAATGTGAAGGTTATTGATGAGAGAGCGGAAGAAATCATCTCGTCTCATGAGGTAATGGGGACCCTTTCTGAATCCATGAAACGAAGAATGGCTGAACACTTTCATATACATGCATATGAGGCAGAGGGGAAATTCACTGATTACCCGCTTTACGCAAAGGGCATAAAAATCGGGACGCTTCTTTTGCAGCCGTTTCAGAAACAGGAGATAAAAGAAAAAGAAGCCATATTCAAAAAAAGGACAAAATATTTCCTTTACGTCTCGTTCCTGATTGCAGGCGGCGGCTCGCTGCTCATAGCCATTTTCCTGAGCCTGTATCTATCAAAACCCATAACAGACTTAAAAGCAGCAGCGGAGAAAATCGCCGGTGGAGATTTCCTGGTTAGGACAAGCGTTACTTCCCATGATGAGTTAGGGAAATTATCAGCAGCTTTTAATAAGATGGCGGAGTCGCTGCAGAGAGAGGAGGAACTGAGAAAACATCTTTTTTCCAATGTTGCGCATGAACTAAGAACTCCCCTGACAATCCTCAAGACCCATGCAGAGGCAATAGCTGACGGAGTAATAGAAAGAGAAAAAGGGCTGGACAATATAAAAAATGAAATTGACAGGCTGATAAGGCTCGTAAAAGGCATAGAAGATATTACAATGGCAGAGGCGAGTTTCTTTACTAAAGGAGAGACCGCAGAGATAAATCTCAGGGAATTTCTTTCGGGAATCTGCGATGAGATGCTCCCTGCGTTTAAACAAAAAGGGCTGGATATAAAGATTCTAAAGTCAAACGGCCTTTTTATTTCAACAGATATTGAAAAGCTTGAAAGGATAATAAGAAACATACTCTCCAATTCCCTGAAATTCACGGAAAAAGGCGGTGTGCATATTGACTACGGAGCAGAAGAAGAAATGTTCTTTATTGAGATACGGGATTCCGGCAGGGGCATACCTGAGAATGATATTCCCTTGATATTCAACCGTTTCTACAGAGGGGCAAAATCAGATACCGAGAGCCTGGGGCTCGGGCTTGCAATAGTCAAGGAACTTGTTGAAGTGATGGCCGGAAGGGTTGAGGTAAAAAGCACGATTGGCGAAGGAACAACCTTCAGAGTCTTACTGCCGATAAAAAACACTAATTAGTATCAAAGTGTCAAAGTATCATCCGCCTGAGGCGGACAAAGACTCTGACACTTCCTATTTCCTCTTCATAATTCCTTCATTATTGAATGCTATGTTTTAATCATGAAAAGATGGTTATTCATAGTTGTCTTGACAGGAATCCTGACAGGCGATGGTTACGCAGAAACAAAAAAAGACGTGCCGGGAAAAGGCGTTACTCCCTACGGCGTTTCATGCCCCTTGTGCGGTGAATACGGGTATTGCAAAAAAGAGGTAAAGCATGAGGAGGCTGTTAAGGCGCTTGAAAAATACTATAAGGGCAAAGGCATGACTGTTAGCGTAACGAAAAAAGAGGGGCGGTTTATTGAGGCTGATGTTTATAAAGGCAAAGACATCGTTGACAGGGTTGTTCTCGACTGCAAGACAGGAAAGATACGGTCAACATATTAGAGGAGAATGACATGGGAATAATAATGGTTGTAATAATGGTTGCAATGATGGGCGGAATGATGGGTGAAAAAATGACGAGCGGACACGGAAAACAGCAGGACAATAAACAGAGTGAAACAAAAAGCGGACAGGGCGAGACAGCCAGCCAGAAAACAACGGCTGATAAGAGCGATTCCGACGGCTTAGTAGGTTGTCATAGCGGGGCAACTCAGGATGACGCCTCAGAAGATAAAAAAACGGATACCATTAAAAATAAGCAGGAGCATACACACTAAATCATGGGACAAATAACGCATAAAATTTTTGTTGTTGTCTTAATTGTACTTTCAATCTTTATCTTTGCGGTCCGCAAACCACTTGCCCAAACAGCGGAGCATATACACAAACCGCATCCGCACAAACATAAACAATATGCAAAAGTCAAAAACCCTATTCCGATGAGTGAGCAGTCTATTGCTAAGGGCAGTAAAATCTTCGAGAAATATTGTATTGAATGCCATGGAGAAGCGAGCAAAGGCAAGGAAGAAACCGATCTTACGGACAACCGCTGGATTCACGGAGACACCGACGGCGAGATATTCCATGTTATCACGGACGGGACAAAAGGGCCGGCACCGATGAAGGGATTCAAAAAAGAATTGACAAAGGAAATGCGGTGGCATATTGTGAATTATATCAAGAGCCTCAAAAAGACCGAAGAAAACGGGAAATGATTCATGAAGCCATTGACAATTATTTTTTTACTATTTTTTGTCCAGGTTTCTTTTGCCCACGACCTTGTATGGCCGGGCGAGAAACTCAAAGCGCTGTTTCCGCTGGCCGAATCTTTTGAACAGAAAAATCTCTATGTCTCCGACGAACAGCGAGCAGCCTTAGAAAAAACGCTCGGATACAGGCTTCCAGAAGAGGACTTGAAGCCTTCCATATATCTCGCAATCGTAAGGGACACCCAGAGTTCTACCTCCCGCAAGGCAGCTGCAATGATGTTTATCGATGCGCACGGCGAAGGCGGAAAAATAGAGATGGGAGTTGTTGTGGGCGGCAAGGGAGAGATTATGAAAATATACATCTTCGAGAACAAAGAGTCTGAAAAGCTCCTGCAGCCGCAGTTCCTAAAGCAGTTCGAGAACAAGAAGTCGTCGGACCTCTTTAAGGTCGGCGCTGATATAAGCGCTCCGGCAGGCGGGGAGAAGTCTGCTCAGGCAATCGCATCAGGCGCCAGGAGGGGACTCCTCATCATCAATGAAATGTTTAGAAAGAAATGAAGAAGCTTATCTCGCACATTGTCGTACTTTTGACAATGCTCTTTACTGCAACCTATGCCTTAGGCGCTGAAGGGCACGGGAACGTCCCGTCCTCCTATGAATTCAGGATTGACACGGCTGAGGTAAAGTTAAAGATCGAGCCTGCGACATTTATAAAGGGAAAGACGCCGGAAATATCGGTGGCGCTGACCGATTCCATGTCAGGAAACCCAGTTTTGGATGCAGAGATATATCTATACTTGCAGGATGCCTCTACATCTGCCACCCATGCAGGGCACACAGCGGCTCCGGCAGTAAAAAACAGCGTTCCAGGCGAAGACGGCCTCGACTTTGGCAGCGCCCCTGATGAGCGGCCTTCTTACGACCTCTCGTATTTCACGAGATTTAAGGCAGGTCAGATGGCCGACATGTATTCAACATCATATCCTATAACA
>QZJQ01000047.1 GCA_003599795.1 Nitrospiraceae bacterium | reverse complement strand
GTTTTGAATCCATTTCTCGACAATGGGTTGCGTCTTCTCGATAAAGGCGTTTCGCTCCGTCTCTGATAACGTGTAAGCCTTGTCGCCTTTGTTAACAGCCTGCTCAAAACCTTCTTTGGCAGCTTTTCTTTGTGAAGTCGTCTTCCATTACCGCAGTCATCTTTTGAAGCATATAGTTTTTTCTGCCACTCAGTTTATAAATAAGCGGCCTGACTATGAGTTCGTAAGTCACTAAAGCCGCCGCGGGATTCCCTGATAAGCCAATCAACAGTTTTTCCCCTTTCCGGGCGCATACGGCAGGAGTACCTGGCTTCATAGCTATTCGCCAGAAGAGCAGTTCCGCTCCGATACCTTTAAATACTTCTTTGACCACATCGTAATCACCAACAGAAACCCCGCCGGTGGTTAATACTATATCAGCCTGGGCAAGGGCATCTTTAATTCTGTCCATCGACCCGTCAATCGTATCGGGAACAGCTCCCATCAGGACAGGTATACCTCCCGACTCTAGGACTGCCGCGCCAACGGTGTACAAATTGGAGTTATATATTTTGCCATGGCCAAGAGTTTCCCCTAAATCTTTTAATTCATCTCCTGTACTGATTACAGCCACTTTCGGTTTTCTGTAAACTGTCACCTTATCCTTTCCCTGTGCTGCCATTATACCTATCTCTCCATAAGAGAGAATCGTTCCTCTTTCAATTAACTTCTCGCCCTGTTTCACATCTTCGCCAGCACGAACAATATTGCTGTTTTCTTTGAGAGGTGCAAAAATCATCACGCTGCCGTTGTCTTCCACAGTATCTTCAAATCTTATAACCGCATCAGCGCCATCCGGAATTGGAGCGCCGGTCATGATCTTTATGGCTGTCCCCGGAGTAACCTTTTCTGCCGCCATGTACCCCGCTGCTACCTCTGCTATAATTTTCAATCTTGCAGGGGTGGTAGTTTGGGCATCGTTTGTATCAATGCTCCTCAAGGCATACCCATCCAGCGGCGAGCGGTCAAAGGGAGGCAGGTCAATCGCAGCATAAATATCTTCGGCCAAAACCCTGTTAACTGAATTAAGCAGGTCTATTTTTTCAGTTTCTGGAGCAGTACAATTTTTCAGTATTATATCCCAGGCTTCTTCCAGAGCAACATGTTCCAGCATTTCGTTTACCTCCAGTATATGATTAACATCCTTTACCAAAGACACAATTAGGATAATGACACTCCGGACACTCCAGACATAAACCGCCGTGCCCCATTCGGGTAATATCTTCCTCTTTTATTCTTTCACCCGCAAATATACGGGGCAGTACCAAGTCAAAAACCGTGGTTTTGGAATACATTACACAACCGGGAAGGCCAATGACAGGCACATCTCCTTTATAAGCCAGGAGAAACATTGCTCCGGGCATCAAAGGTGTCCCGTATGTCACAATTTCCGCCCCGGTTTCTTTCACAGCGCCTGGTGTCACATCATCAGGATCAACAGACATTCCACCCGTTGTTACAATTAGTTCAGCGCCAGAAGCAAGCAGTCTTTCTATTGCTTCCTTGATCAAGTGTTTATTATCCGGCACAAAAACCTGCTCAAATACCTCGGAACCATATTCTTCGATTTTCTTTTTCACCACCGGTCCGAACCCGTCTTTTATCCGGCCATGATATACCTCACTGCCGGTTGTTACCATGCCGACTTTTAATGTTTTAAAAGGCCGTACTTCCGCCAGAACTTCACCATCGTTGCAGATATCCTTTACAGTTTTAATTTTTTCTTCCGCAATAACCAAAGGGATAATTTTTGCTCCGGCAACAATGTCCCCTTTTTCAACCAGTGTGTTGTTGTGCCTGGTGGAAATCATAACCTGTCCAACAGTGTTTACCTTATTCAGGACGGAAGTATTTATTTTCAAAAGGCCCCGTTCAGCAGCTTTAAGGTTTACTCTGCCCTGGTTCGGTTCCATCAACTCAATGCCATCTCCGGCCGCTGCCCTAGCCGTCATAATGGCAGCTTCGTTTTCATGCAGCATTCCATTGACGCATTCCCATACAAATATGTTCTCTTTTCCCAAGTCTAAAAGTTTATCGATATCGCCCTGTTTAATCACATGGCCTTTTTTAAAGGCCGTGCCCTTAAACTGACCTGGTACAATTCTTGTTATGTCATGACACAATACCATCCCGACAGCTTCCTGAACACTTACCTGTTTCATGATAGTCCTCCTTGTAGACAAGAATTAAACATGACATCATCAAAGTAACTTTCCGAGGAAATTATCTCACTTTCACGGTTCTCTGCCTATCAGCTAAAGCTCGTAATATTATTGATGTAAAATAGGGAAAAACCCGAAGCAAATCAGGGTTTTTCCCTATCGATTTCTTTATGATAGAAAAAGCGGGCCAACAATATGCTAAACTCATACAATAAATAAACCGGTGTTGCCATTAACATCTGTGACATTATATCTGGCCCTGGCGTAAGGAAAGCTGCCGCTATAACAATAATTAATATTGCGTATTTGCGCTTTTTGGAAAGTAAATCAGGAGAAACTATTCCTATCTTAGCCAGAAATAAAATTACTAAGGGAAGCTCAAAAATCAAGCCAAAAGGTATCAAGAAAGATACCGCAAAAGAAAGATACTGGCCCATTGACAAAGTCGGCACTGCCGTCCCTTGCCCAAAATCGATAAAAAAACTGACGCCCAGTTTAAAAACGGTGAAGTAAGCAAATGTTATTCCCAGTAAAAACTGTAATAGCGATACCACAACGATTATTCTCAGATATTTTATTTCTGTTGGTTTTAAAGCAGGTAGAATAAATCCCCAAACCTGCCACAATATAAAAGGCAGTGCGATTATGAACCCAGCGGCTGCCGCCAGTTTTATTTCCGTATAAAATGGTTCGAGTGGCGTTAAATATACCAATTTATACCCTTTATCAGTCACAGGACTCGCCAATATCTTCAGCAGGTCGTTTCTAAATATCCACCCCGCTATGGAAGTTATAAACATTGCGATAATACATTTGATAAGTACTTTCCGTAAATCCTCTAAATGCTGTAGCAGCGGCATAACCTTTTCATTCATTGACTTCACCTTATACATATTGCATCACGTCAACCATATCCCCTACCCTGACCTGTCCGCCTCTGAGGACCTTAATAAAAATGCCCTCCTTGGGCATTACACAGTCCCCGGCCTGGTAGTATATAGCACACCGGTCATGGCAAACCTTTCCGATCTGTGTTACCTCGCCCTCTGCCTCAGCGCCTATCTTAACCCGGGTCCCGACAGGCAGGTCCACCAGCACTATCCCTTCAGTGGTGAGGTTCTCAGCAAAATCCCCGGGATGAACATCAAGCCCCTTGTCCCTCATCTTCTCAATGCTCTCCAGCGCCAGCAGGCTGACCTGCCTGTGCCACTCACCGGCATGGGCATCCCCCTTAAGGCCATGATCAGGTACAAGCATGCCTTCCCCGACATTTCGCTTGCGTGTCCCCTTCTTTTCACTGGTGCATACAGCAACTATTTTTCCGGCCACTGACTTTCACCTTCCCTCTCATAGCGTTCGCTCTTTATCCCCCGATCTGGTTCATAATCCTTCTGTTGCCCTGCCATCCGGTGTTGGACATGTCGTGCCTCTCCGGCTTGCTGTTTATAGCGAGTTTTATGATACTGGCGATTTCTATTTCAGAAGCTCCGTTACGCAGCGGGGTTTTCAGGTCTATCTCCGTGGGTGAGTGCAGGCACGGTCGAAGGAGCCCTTCCGACGTCAGGCGCAGCCTATTGCACGAATCACAAAAATGGTTGCTAATAGGGCTGATGAACCCGACCGTACCGGGTGCGCCCGGAATCCTGTAGTACCTGGCCGGGCCGCTGCCTGCAACTTCTTTTTCCGGGACCAGTTTTACCTTCCGGCTGATGGTTTTAAGAAGTTCAGGTGTTGAAATATACTGGGAACGGGCGGCTTCCTCACCTGCCCCAATAGGCATCAGCTCAATGAAGCGGATGTGCAGTGGCACTTTTCTTGTAAGGTCCACGAAATCAAGGATTTCATCGTCATTAAAGCCCCTGATCGCAACGGTATTGATCTTGACCGGGTTAAATCCCGCCTCGCGGGCGGACTCCACGCCAAGCCAGGCCTTACTTAGCAAGCCCCCTCTGGTAACCCGGGAAAACTTCTCCGGGGAAAGAGTGTCAAGACTGATATTGACCCTCGTTAACCCTGCCTTCCTGAGCCTACCCGCCATTTCCGGCAGAAGGATGCCATTGGTGGTCAAGGCTATGTCATCTATCTCGGGAATATCGTTAACCATAGCCACAAGATCCACAATATTCTTCCTCACCAGGGGTTCACCCCCGGTAAAACGGACTTTCCTGATTCCGGCTAAAACCGCGCTGTGCACTACCCTGGCTATTTCCTCCAGGCGCAGGATATCTTCATGGCAGGCCAGGTCAACCCCTTGTTCGGGCATGCAGTAGACGCACCTAAGGTTGCACCTGTCAGTGACCGATATTCTGAGATAATTAATGTTTCGTTGAAACGTATCCTTCATAATTTGTCAACCCTTCCTAAACAAGACCCTCCCTTTGCGCAAATCCTCTAAATGTTGCAGCAGCACAACCTTTTCATTCATCAATTTCATCTTTGTAAACCCGGCTTCATATAAAGCTTTTCAATCAAGTCAACCAAGCCGGCAGCATCATCGAGGCCGAAACAGGGAACGCCGTTGTCAAACTGCAAGTCACTGGCGATGGCGATCAACTCGTGAGGCTCACAAAGGAGTTCATCATAAACGCCGCTGCGGAATACTTCAATCTTGGGTTTGTTCTCCTGTTTGTAGCCTTCGGTAAAAATAATATCTACATCCACGGCCATGGCAGCAACCTGATCCAGGGTCTTTTCCTGTTCCACCCTGCTGATCAATGCAACCTTGGCAGGAGAAGAAATAATCACCGTATCTGCCCCAGCCTGGGCGTGACGCCAGGTATCTTTCCCCGGTTGGTCGATATTGAACCCGTGAACGTCATGCTTAATAGTGGCTACCCGGTAACCCCTCTTTTTTAGCTCAATCAGCAACTTTTCCAGCAAAGTAGTTTTACCTACATTTGATTTTCCAACCACTGATATAATTGGAATCATATTAACCCTACCTTTCTTCTATTTTTATTTTTGGGTAACCAATTTCTGCGCACCAGCCAATTCCTCCGGTGTATTAACATTTAAAAAAGACTTAAGAATATCTGTATGTTCCCTGATAACAGTTTCACTTAAATATTTGACACGAACCTCATGGTAAAAGGCAGGTATCTTGCGGGCAGCATTTCCGAGGCATTTCTCGATTGGTGGGATACATTTTTTGGTGTAAACCGCAAACAATGGCTGCAAATAATCACCTACCTGGGGGACAAAAACATCGTTACCTTCTATGTTCTCAATCATATATTGGGCCAAACAGCCGTCAATAAAAGGCATATCACAGGCGGCAACAAAGCTGTGAAAATTGGACGCTGACAAAAGCCCGGCATGGATACCGCCCAAGGGACCCATGCACGGTATTACATCGGTCACAATCCTGACCCCGAGATTCGTGTATAAGTCAGGTTCGTTGGTAACAATAAGCACCTCGGAACAAAACCTATTAAGCTCTTTTATAGTGTTTTCAATGATAGTAAGACCATCGACGGTCAAAAATGCCTTATTGGCTTTCATCCGGGAATTCTGCCCGCCGGACAGGATGATTCCGCTTACTGACCCAGCCATGTAATCACTCCTTCGCAAAATTTTGATTACATGATAACAACCAGCTTTATTATGTCATATGCCTAATTGATTCACTATCAGGCAACTCCCGGTAAATTGAAATAAAAAAATCAGGGAAAAACCCTGATAACATTTGTCATCTACCTCAAACAATAGTTTGCCCTTAGCAATGATAGACAAGCCACCTCGAATATATAACTTTATACTCAAACTTATTGCACCTCCTTCATTGGCAAACGAGCCATTACCTCCCTCTTATTTCTCGTATTCCATTGCCAAACCCATACACACCTGTACACATGCAGGAATCAGCCCTCTTTCCAGTCTCGGCTTGCATAAAGTGCATTTTCCGGCTTTATTCTTTTGCTCATTAAAGCACATTGCCCCAAACGGACAGGCTTCCACGCAGGCCCTGCATCCTATACAAATATCTGTTTGTATCTCAACAATACCTGTTTTCGAATCCTTAGTAATTGCTTTCATAGGACATACTTCTGCACATTTCGGTTTACTGCAATGGCGACAAGCCGAGGACTTATATTCCTTCTTCAAATTGGGGTACACTCCTGATAAATTCGAAGTAACTACTCTCCACCTGACTCCTACGGGCAAATTATTCTCCTGCTTACAGGCTCCTTCACATGCCCGGCAGCCGATACAACGCTGGGGGTTAAACTTAATTTTGGCCAACTTCATTCACCCCCGCTTTACTTACCCGGACCCAGGCCTCTTTGACAATCGCTTGGCCCGAAATATCTTCGGCTTTACCTTCGTAAAATTGATTAACATTGATCCCGTTTCCTTTAGCAACAGAACCTATGTCTTTATGTCCAAACCCGTAACTCATGCCAACGGCATCCGGGTGTATTTCCGGAGTGATTTTTAAAATAGCACAGTCTTCTCCCGTAGCAGATTCAATTCTCACCATATCATTGTCTTTAAGCATTAACCTCTCTGCCGTTTTGGGATGCATCCATAACGGGTTATTCCCCTGCATTTCCATTAGCCAAGGATTGTTTTGAGTTCTCGTATGAGTATGCTCAACACTTTTCCAGTTAATCAAGGCCAGCGGGTATTTTCCCAAGTCCTTACCACTTTTAACTTCTATACGGGGTAATGGATTAAGACCTTTATCAGCCATAGCTTGAGAACAAAACTCAAACTTACCCGAAGAAGTGGCAAAGCCCCCGTTCAAATATTTTCTATATCTTGTCGGTCCATCGTTCCAGACAGCGCCCGGCAAACTTTTAAGTTCGTCAAGGGATATTCCTGTACTGCCTTTAAGTTCCGCATCAAGTAAGTTTTCATAAGGCAAATCAAATCCAGGTAAGCCTAGCCTTTGTGCCAAGGACATTATAAATTCATATTCGGTTGGGCCTCCATGTAACGGCTTAATTACCGGTTGGCGCAAGGATATCGAAGGGAAGGCTACCCAATTCGCCGTGAGATCATACCTCTCTAAAAAATGTGTCCCCGGAATGACCAAGTCTGCCATTGCTGCCGTTTCGGATTGGTATACATCAATTGCCAAGATAAAATCAAGTTTCTTAAGAGCCTCTACGTTCCTCTGTGAATTAGGAACTGACATCACAAAATTTTGAAATACAAAAACCGCAGCTTTAGGTTGATATGGTTTCCCGGTCAGCATTGCTTCCTTGGCTTCAACATATATACCTGATTTATAAGCAAAAGGATACTTGGTTCCTAAACCGTCTATCCTTTGAGCTTTTATTTCAGGCCACTGAGTTAACGCTTTCCGGTGCTTTGGCTGAACTCTCTCCGGCAGCAGCAAATTACCTTTACCGTCTATTTCTCCAATTAAGCCAAGCAGCATAGCAATAGCCCGTGTTGATTCCGTCCCGTTGGAATAATGGGAAACACCACTCCATGTATCCACGACCGCCGGTTTAGTGGTTGCTAACTCCCTGGCCAAACGGCGGATAGTATTTGCAGGAACCCCTGTTACTCCTTCAGCCCACTCGGGGTTTTTATCGGCTATATATTTTGCATACTCTGGAAAACCAACTGTCCAGTTATCAACAAACTCTTTGTTATACAGCCCTTCCGATACCATCACATGCCCCATTGCCAAAGCTAGAATACCATCTGTACCTGGGCGAATAGGAACCCATTCGTTGGCTTTGGCAGCTGTTGCCGTGAATACAGGGTCAACCACCACCAGCTTGGCACCTTTATCGATTGCTGACATAAGTGCCGCCGGAAGGTAGGCCCATTTTATGGCAGCCATCGGGTTCCATCCAAATAACAATATATACCTGGAGTTCGCCAGGTCTGCTATAGGCCGTTCGTCTCCGAGAGTCAGTTTAAAACCGGCCTTCCGGGCAGCATCGCAGAGATTTGAATGGTTAAGATAATTAGGTGTGCCAAAGGCTTTACAGAAATCCTGCTGGATATGAGTAAAGGAATGGTCTTCGCTGAACCAAAGCAGGCTTTCAGCACCATATTTGTTTTTAATGGTATTAAGCTTTTCAGCAGCCAGATCCAGGGCATCATCCCAGGTTATCGGTTTCCAGCAGTTTTCGCCTGTGCGTTTTAGCGGCTTTTGCAACCGGTCTGGATCATAAAGCTGTTTTAATGCGCAAAGCCCCTTGGGACACATTCTAGCCCCCCTGTTTTTCTCCACCAGGAAATCGTCCCACGTGTTAGCCACACCAATTGGGTTTTCCGAATTAGGCTCGATTTTGATTACCTTACCCCCTGCAACATGAGCGAAAATCCCGGTCTGACCTCCACAGGCATTACAGCATGTTGGAATAATTCGTGTACTATGATCCACTGCGAATCCCCGCCAATCATTTAACGTATACACCTTTATTTCTTGGTAAGAACGAAAACCCCTCTTGCCAAATTCTTATTTACTTGTTGACTAAATGTTAAGTTTTTTTCTCTCACCAGTTTCAAGATAGATCACAGCTTCTCCAATATTTGTGGCATGATCGGCTATTCTCTCAAGGAAGCGGCATACAAAAAGCAAACTCGTGGCTTGTTGAATGGTTTTAGGTTGTTTAATCATTATTTCTAATAACTCATCAAAAACCATCTTGTATAAGTGGTCAATCTGATCATCTGCTTTACAAACGTCAACTGCCGCTTGCGGGTTTCCATGAACATAAGCAAGCAAAACGTTATTGACCATTTCCTGAGTCAAATCCGCCATTTTAGGAATATCTATAAGCGGTTTAATTAGTTTTTCCTCAGATAGTTTTAAAGCTATTTTAGCAATATTATAAGCATGGTCTCCCATTCGTTCCAGATCAACGCCTATCCTTATGCCTGTCCCGATTTTTCGTAAATCCTTGGCGATTGGCTGCTGAGTGACGATGAGCCTTATGCATTTGTCTTCGATATCGAGAGCCATCTTATCTATTAAGTCATCGCCATCCATCACCCTTTGAGCCAGATCAGCATCCTGGTTGGCTAAGGCTTTGATTGCACTATCAATAGCTTGCTGAACCAGGTTCCCTAAATTCAATATGGAGTTTTGAAGCTCAGTAAGTTCGTTATCAAACAACCGCCTGGTAGGACTCATCGCAATATACCTCCTCTTTATTAACCGAAACGGCCCGTGATATAGTCTTCAGTTCTTTTATCTTTGGGGTTTGTAAATATTTCCTTGGTCGGCCCGAATTCAATTAGCTCTCCGTTTAGAAAAAAAGCGGTATTATCCGAAACACGAGCTGCTTGCTGCATATTATGTGTTACGATGATGATACAATAATCTCGTTTCAATTCGCTTATCAGCTCTTCGATGCGAAGCGTTGAAATAGGGTCAAGAGCAGACGCCGGTTCATCCATAAGGATCACCTGTGGTTCGATGGCCAAGGTTCGTGCAATACATAACCTTTGTTGCTGTCCCCCCGAAAGACTGGTTCCGGCGGATTGGAGGCGGTCTTTTACTTCATCCCATAAAGCAGCCATTCTCAGGCTTTTTTCGACTCGTTCCGTAATTTCCGATTTTGAACGAAGTCCATCCAGTCTCAAACCCGCTGCGACATTATCAAACACAGACATAGTCGGAAAAGGATTCGGTTTTTGAAAAACCATCCCGATTTTTCGCCTAAGCTCAACCGGGTCCATTTTATATATGTCTTCAT
The DNA here is from genome assembly GCA_003599795.1 of Nitrospiraceae bacterium. Lineage (GTDB taxonomy): Bacteria > Nitrospirota > Thermodesulfovibrionia > Thermodesulfovibrionales > UBA1546 > UBA1546. The sequence goes on along the minus strand of QZJQ01000047.1, from coordinate 229 downwards.
TTCCCAACTTAACTTGTCCAGTTATTCGGGCACCTTTTATTGTTTCATGCAATCGATTGAGACAACGAATAAATGTCGACTTCCCGCATCCGGACGGGCCAATGATTGCTGTCACTCCATTTAGCTCCAAATCGATATTTATACCTTTTAGCGTATGTTCAGTACCGTAGAAAGCATTTAACTCTTTTACTTGCAGACAATTATCCATCACTTTTACCTCACAATACAA
>QZJQ01000006.1 GCA_003599795.1 Nitrospiraceae bacterium | reverse complement strand
GCATTGAGAGAATTGTTTATGCAGTGCTGAGTCATTTAAATGAACAGTGGGGAAAGAAGCCCTTAAAGGAATTTACACAAAATGATTGACACTACCTTTTTTTCGGGATTAGGCGTCACATAGTCGGGTTTTGCGCTTTGTGTATAATAAAACATGCATTATTTTCTCACTAAGGAAGCCGTCCTCAAGCGGCTTGAAACTCCGTCCGTATATCACATTAAAAAGGACGAACTCTACGAGCTTGATAACGATGCTTTTAGATTTCTTGAAAAATGCCAAGCAGGAGGCGGATGCAGCGCCAAAGAAAGCAAGTTTACAGGTTATTGCATTAAAGAAGGCATCTTAACAACAGAGAAAAATTTACTGAAACACCCGCACGTTATAAAATCCCCTAAGCCTTCTCTGCGTTATCTTGAACTGCAAGTTACAGACAGATGCAATCTGAAGTGTAAGCACTGTTATATAGGACAGAGACAGGACAATGAGCTTTCATTGAGCCGGATAAGAAAAATTCTTCATGAATTTGAGCAAATGCAGGGGCTAAGAGTGCTTATAACCGGAGGCGAGCCTCTGCTCCACAGCAGGTTTGAAGAAATCAATGAAATGCTCCCTCAGTTCTTCATAAGAAAAATCTTATTTACGAACGGGTTGCTCCTGAGCAAGAAAATTCTTAAAAGTCTAAATGCGGATGAAATTCAGATAAGCATAGACGGCCTTGAAAAAGCGCATGAGTCGCTCCGGGGCAAAGGAACTTTTAAGAAAGCTATTGAAGCTGTCAAAAATGCAATAGACACCGGATTTGAAGTATCAATTTCAACAATGGTTCATTCTGAGAATCTCGGGGATTTTGACAAAATGGAAGCATTATTTAAAGGACTGGGTATCAAGGACTGGACCGTGGATGTGCCGTGCATTAGCGGAAGCTTAAAAAGACATGCTGAATTTCAGATAGCGCCTGACATTGGCGGAAAATACCTTGCTTACGGCTATGGAGACGGCCTGCATTCGGGCGCATTAGGCATTGCCTGCGGACTGCACCTGATGTCTGTGATGGCAGACGGCAGGACCGCGAAATGCACGTTCTATGCAGACAGAAATGCAGGCAATTTAAAAGACGGGCTTAGAGAATGCTGGCAGAAAATAAAACCTATAAAACTCAGCAAATTAAAATGCAACTGTAAGTATATTGAGGTATGCAGGGGCGGATGCAGGTACAGGGCAGAGCTGCTTGGCGATTCAATGGGAAAAGACCCTTACAGGTGCGCTTTGTACGGAGTTTAATAAGCGAATATGGATAATCTCTCTAAAGAATACATTATTGACTTTTTCTCAAAAAAACTTTCGCTCTTTGGAAATGCACCGGCTTCTGTCGGCTGGACTGCAGAGGGCCAGAGGCTTAGATATGAATGCATTATAAGCCTCCTTCCGCTTCAGGGCAGCAGCGTCCTTGATTTTGGCTGCGGCAAGGGTGACTTTTACGGTTTTATCAGGCAAAAAGGAATTGAGGCTGATTACACAGGGATAGATATAAATAAAAAACTCATAGAAGTTGCAGCAGGCAATTATCGTGAGGGCAGGTTCTTAGCCCTTGACATAGATTCAGAAGAACTTACGGAAACCTTTGATTACATAATTCTATGCGGAGTTTTTAATTTGAACACCCAGCGCGTAAAAGAGTCTGCTGAAACCATCATAGGAAAACTCTTTCACCACACAAGGAAAACACTGCTTTTTAACTGCCTGAGCGCGCACTCCAGAACTAAAGACACAAACCTCGTTTATTTTGACCCTGTGGAAGTTCTATCCACAGCGCTTAAGAATACAAAATCCGTAAACCTGTATCACAGTCACATTGCGGGCGATATTTTCCTGCTGCTGAATAAAGAATTAAATGCCTTACAGCCTTCCGGAGCGTATTATGGAGATAATCAGCCAGATGCCGAGCAAAAAGGCAAAACCGAAAGCTGACAGGCCGAGAATGGAAAACCCGTATATTTTGGGGCCTACGCCTGTTGCATGCATTATGGCTGAACTCAAAAGGATAGAACTCACAATCAGGCTGAAGGAAATCCTGTTGCTTGATTTATCCATATCGCGTATGAGTTTCTCAAGCCCGATATGCGTGAGTTTCATATGAATATCGTCCTTTAAAACCTTTCTTATAATCTGTTTCATCTGGCGGGGAAAGACGACAACAAAGTCTCCTATCTCTTCTATGCTCTTTTTGGTCTTTTCGTATATCCTGGACGGGCTCAGCTTCTCCCTTACGAGCTTAGAGGCATACGGCTCTGCCGCGGCAATGAAATTAAAATCAGGGTCCAGTTCTCTTCCTATATTCTCAAGAATCAGCATCGCCTTATTAACGAGAAGAAGGTCTGAAGGAATCTTCATATTATGTTTCATTGCCAGATGCGTTACGATGTCCATATACTCGGCAAAATTTATTTCCGCCAAGGTCAAACCGTACAGCGGCTCCAGAAAATAAACAAGGTCTGATTTGAACCCCTTCCTGAATGTAATTAAATCCGCCTCTTCAGGGACCAGCCCGAGCTCAATATACTGGTCAATCAGCCTGTCAAAATCCTTGTTTATAAGGGCCAGAAACGTATTCGCCATAGTCTCCTTCATCTCATCGGTAACCCTTCCGACTATTCCGAAATCCATAAACCCTATCTGGCCTTCAGACATTGCAAAGATATTTCCGGGATGGGGGTCTGCATGAAAGAACCCGTCTTCAAGAACCATCTTGAAATATGCATCAACGCCGTTCTTAGCAAGTTCCTTCCTGTCAAGTCCCATGCCCTCTATTGCAGGGATATCGTCAATCCTTACGCCCTCTATCCTTTCCATCGTCAGTATTTTTTCAGTGGTAAAATCACTGTGAATTTTAGGGATGTACACATGAGGATTGTTCTCAAAGTTTCTTCTGAAACGCAGGCAGTTCTTCGCCTCCTCTGAGAAATCCAGTTCCTTCCTGACAGTCCTCGTGAATTCATCCACAATGCCTGTAGGATTAAAAAACCTGCTTTCAGGGATATGTTTATCCATAAGCTGGGCTATTGTTGCGAGGATATTTATATCTGTCTCTATCTGCTCTTTGATGTCAGGCCTCTGAACCTTTATTATCACATCGCTTCCGTCAAGAAGCGTCCCCTGATGCACCTGTGCGATGGAAGCGGCAGCAGTAGGCTTATCATGAAACTTTGCAAATATCTTACCAATAGAAAGGTGCGTTTCTTCTTCTATTATTCTCTTTGCGTCATCAGAAGGAAACGGCGGGACATCATCCTGAAGCTTCTTGAACTCATCGGCAAAAGCAGCAGTGATAAGGTCGGGCCTTGATGAAAGAAGCTGGGCAAGTTTTATAAAGCTCGGGCCAAGTTCTGCAAATGCCATTCTGAGCCTTTCGGGAACTGTATGTACCTTTAGCGCAGGCCATTGCCCGAATGTCTTCAGTCTCTTCCTAAGGGAGACATATCTGTTGAGGCGAAGCTGGTCTATTATGTGGCCGAATTCGTATTTAAGAAAGACATTAATAATCTGCCTTACCCTGTTAATATTCCTATACGTGCTTCTGAGTTTCAGCAGACTGAAGGGCATCGTCTATCCTTCTCTCCCCAGCGAGCCTTAGGCCGGCTCCTCTTCTTTGGCTCCCTCAAGTTTCTTCACCCTATTAGAGATGCCCTGAATTTTTTTATTAAGCTTCTCAATATCATCCTTTGTTGGCAGGTTCATTTTATCCAGGGTTTTTGTCACTATCTCTGAAAAATTCTTAGAAAATCCTTCTGTCCCCTTCTCTGCCTTTTCAGTCCACTCTTTCACGAGTTTGGCGCCCTGTGATTCGCTGAGTTCGCCTTTTTTAACAAGCTCATCAATGAATTCCCTTACCTTCTCCTGCATCCCGAAGCCTGCAAGCATTGCACTTCTTATCGTTTCAAAAAATGTCATAAACACCTCCGTCAAAAAAAGTTAAAAGTTATAAGTTAAAGGTTAAAAGTTAAAATCTCTAAAACTCTTAACTCTCAACTTTTAACTTGCTTCCTGATTATATCGTACACTGCTTCAAGCGCCGTGTCCAGTTTTGCAATGTCTTTTGTGCCGCCTTCTGCCATTTCAGGTTTTCCTCCGCCTCTGCCTCCCGCAATCTCAGCAACTTTTTTTAGTATCTCTCCGGCCTTTATCTTCTTAGCCAGCTCTTTTGTGACCATGGACAGAAACGCTGCCTCGCCGTTCATGGCAGAAGCAAGGACAATAACACCAGAGCCGAGTTTGTCTTTTAAATTGTCTGCGAGAATCCTTAAATCCTTTTTTTCAAGGCCGTCAAACCTGCATGAAATAACCTTTGTGCCGCCTATGTCCCTTGCCTTCTCTATGAGCGCTGCAGAGCTTTCAGATGCTGCCCTGCCTTTGAGCCTCTCTGCTTCTCTTTCCGTTTCTTTCATGTCCGCAAGAAGTTTTTCTATTCTCTCAAACGGTTTTTCTGTCTTGAGTATATCTGAAATTTTTCTTAACTCCTCGCCTTCTTTTCTGAAATAGTCAAGGGCGGCTGTTCCTGTCAGCGCCTCTATCCTTCTAATTCCTGATGCAACGCTTCCCTCTGAAACAATGACAAACGGGCCTATATCTCCGGTGGCCCTGCAATGAGTGCCGCCGCAGAGTTCAGCGCTGACTCCGGGCACCTTCACAACCCTGACTGTTTCGCCGTACTTCTCTCCGAAAAGAGCAGTCGCTCCTGATGCAACCGCATCTTTTATATCCATGACTGAAATCTCAACATTAATGTTTTCAAGAATCTTCTGATTGACAATATCCTCAATGCTTTTTATCTCATCCCGGCTGACAGGAAAGAAGTGCGTAAAATCAAACCTGAGCCTCTCGGGAGCAACAAGCGAACCTGCCTGCTTAACATGCTCGCCGATAATATTTTGCAGGGATGCCTGAAGGAGATGCGTCGCAGTGTGATTGCTCATTACGGCTTTTCTTCTCCGCGCGTCAACTCTGCATGCCACCTTGTCCCATACCTTTAATTTTCCATCTTTGATTTTTATGATATGCGAATGCAGTCCCTCAATAACTTTTTTGGTGTCCGTAACAAAGGCCCTGAATCCCTCTGACGTCATTTCTCCGGTATCTCCGACCTGGCCTCCGGATTCACCGTAAAAAGGAGTTTTGTCCAGAAAAACCTCCACTTCCTCGCCCTTAGACGCCTCTCTGACAACCTTTCCATCCTTGAGCATGGCTTTAACAATTGATTCTGTCTGCATAGTGTCATAACCTGCAAATTCGGTTTTGCCTGCCTCTGAAAGGAGTTCCCTGTATATGGATGAAACAGCCTCTTCTTCGCCTACCCATGAAGCCCTGGCCCTTTCCCTCTGCATCTCCATCTCTCTGTGAAACCCGCCTTCATCAAGAATGAGATTATTGTCTGATGCAATGTCTCTTGCAAGGTCAACAGGAAACCCGTAGGTATCGTACAGCTTGAATATTTCATCTCCAGGAACTGACTTTAATCCTGCCTTCTTTGCCGCTGCAATTACTTCATCTATAATCTTCATGCCCTGCTCAAGCGTCCTGGAAAAACGCTCTTCTTCAAATTTTAGAACCTTTGCCGCCCTGTCTTTTTCATCAAGAAGTTCAGGATACGCATCACCCATGAAATCAGCCACAGGCTCTACAAGCTTATAAAGCGCAGGTTCGCCTATGCCGAGAAGCTTTGCATGCCTTGACGCCCTTCTGATAATTCTTCTGAGGACATAGCCCCTGCCTTCGTTTGAAGGCATAAGCCCTTCGGAAAGCAGGAATGAAACCGCCCTGATATGGTCAGCAATAACTCTTACGGATGTATCAGTTTCAGCGCTCTTTCCGTAAGATGTATTTGCAATGGCTGTTATTGCTGATATAAGAGGCGTGAATAAATCGGTGTCAAAATTATTAAGTTTACCCTGAAGGACCGCGGAAATCCTTTCAAGTCCCATTCCCGTATCAATGCTTGGTTTCGGGAGTGGAGTAAGATTTCCGGATTCATCCCTGCTGTACTGCATAAAAACAAGATTCCACAGTTCAAGAAACCTGTCGCAGTCGCATCCCACCCTGCACTCAGGTCTGCCGCATCCAACGTGCCCGCCCTGGTCAATTATTATTTCAGAGCATGGGCCGCAGGGACCGGTGTCTCCCATCTGCCAGAAGTTGTCTTTAGCGCCGAGGCGCACAATCCTGTCAGAGGAAATGCCGGTTAGATCTATCCATAGTTTTTCGGCTTCGTCATCCTTTTCGTAAACAGAGACCCAGAGCCTGTCTTTGGGAAGTTTAAAAATATCAGTAAGAAGTTCCCATCCGAAGAGTATCGCATCTTTCTTAAAATAATCCCCAAATGAGAAATTACCGAGCATCTCAAAAAAAGTGTGATGCCTTGATGTATGCCCTACATTTTCAAGGTCGCTGTGCTTGCCGCCGGCCCGCAGACACTTCTGGCATGAGACCGCCCTGGTGTACAGCCTTTTTTCCTCCCCGAGAAAAACAGATTTGAACTGCACCATGCCGGCATTCGTAAAAAGCAGCGTAGGGTCGTTTCTTGGAATAAGGGATGAACTCCTTACCGCCTCATGCGCTCTGGCGGAGAAATAATCCAGAAACGCTTTTCTTATATCTTTACTTTTCATTTACGCCCGAATCCTTATCTTTAAAAAAATTTTTACTTTTTAATCACTCCGGGTTCATTGCTTATGATGTGCATAAGCTTGCCGTCAACGAATATGAGCTGCGTCTTTAAAATACCCATCTTCGTATATATCCATTCCTCTCTGTATTTGCCGTCCTCGGAAGGCTTCAGCACATTAATTTCCGAAGGCGAGCCCCACGAATATCTGAGCTGCTGCTGTGTCATGCCGGGCGCTATCTCGCCGCGCTTGATATTTTCCTGTATTGCCGCCGGGAATCCTTTTATTTCATCAGGCGAATACCTTACCGCATCTACACATCCCGAAACCGTGAAACAGAGCGCTGAAACCATAATGCACAAAGCTGACGTTCCTTTCTTCATGAACTTACTCCTCCTTTATCTTGAGTTGTCTAAGCATTTTATTGATTGTATCAAAAGAATACCCTTTCCTGGCAAGAAATCTCCACATTTTTTTCTTGATTTCCTCATCGGAATAATTTTTAATGCTTTTTATCTTTTTGTTGACAGCCTTCTCCGCCCTGATTATCTCGTCTGAGTTGTCCTCGCTAAAAACATCCTTTATCAACTCCCCTGATATTCCCCTGCGAAGAAGAAAAACCCTGACTCCGCGGTTGCCGAGCAGCCTTGCATCCTCTGCAATTCTTTTAAGTGACAAAGCAAGCTCCGCGTCATTTATAAATCCTTTTTCGCTTAAATGGCTTATGGCCTCTTTTATTATATCCTCGGAAAAACCCTTCAGCCTGAGCTTGTCAGTGAGTTCTTTTTCGCTCCTGCCCCTGTAACTCAGCAGTCTGTAAGCATAATTAACCGCATCTCTCTTGTTTGAATTAGAAAAACTCATTTCACGGGCCGCATCCGTATTGAGCGGCATGCCCAATATTTTTAACAGCGGTTACTTGCTGAACCTCTCAATCTTCATCTGGTCTTTCGGCTGAGACGGAGATTCAAATGTAATGTCGCTTGTAGATTGAATGCCCTTTACCTTTAGAGCGAAATCATCGGCATTCGTTGCTCCCCTCAGAGCCTCCTCATACGTAATAAGCCCTGACTTATAAAGCTTAAAGAGTGACTGGTCAAAGGTCTGCATATTATAATGAACAGCTCCCTGGGCAATAACATCAGTCAGCAGTTTTGTCTTGTCAGCGTCAAGTATGCAGTCCCTGACTGTCATGGTGGCAACAAGAACCTCAACTGCGGGGACCCTGCCCCTGCCGTCAGCCCTCGGCATAAGCCTCATTGAGATTATGCCTTTAATGACAGATGCAAGCTGCATCCTCACCTGCTTATGCTGATACGGAGGGAAAACAGAGATTATCCTGTTTATCGTCTCCATCGCATCAATCGTATGAAGGGTGCTGAGCACAAGATGCCCTGTCTCTGCGGCTGTAAGAGATATCTGTATTGTTTCAAAGTCACGCATTTCACCCACGAGAATAACATCAGGGTCCTGCCTGAGCGCCGCCCGCAAAGCCTTGCTGAAAGACTCTGTATCATTGCCCACCTCTCTCTGGTTTATAATGCTGTTTTTGTCCCTGTGCAGGTATTCTATGGGGTCCTCTATTGTTACAATGTTGTTTGTGCGGTTGCTATTGATATAATCAATCATTGCGGCAAGCGTTGTTGACTTGCCGCTTCCCGTCGTGCCTGTGACAAGGATAAGGCCACGAGATTCAAGAGCTATCTTTTTCAGGACATCAGGCAGCTGAAGTTCCTCTATGGTCGGAATCCTTACAGGTATAACCCTGAATACAATGCCGACAGCGCCTCTCTGGACAAATACATTGCACCGGAATCTGCCGAGTCCGGGCATGCTGTAAGCAAGGTCAATATCATTTTTCTTTTTAAAAATTTCTCTCTGCCCCGGGCTCATTACAGAGAAAGCTATCTTCAGGGCCTCTTCCTGAGAGACTTTATCTGCCGATGCCATTAACATAAGCTCGCCGTTAACCCTCATTATGGGCGGAGAGCCGACTTTTATGTGAAGGTCGGATGCATTCTGCGCCATGGCGCTTTTAAGGAGTTCATTTACTTCCATTGTATTTTCCTCCAAAAAATAAAAAGTTGCCCGAACTTACGCCGGCGCTCATGCCTGCTTCTTAGCATTAATGGCATCAATGATTTTAGCCTCTATCTCTTTTGCAGTGTCAGGATTGTTTTTCAGAAATTCCTTAACGTTCTCCCTTCCCTGCCCGATCCTGCCTCCAGCGTAACTGTACCACGCGCCTGATTTCTCAATTATCCCTTTCTCAACCCCGATATCCACAACTTCTCCCGCCCTTGATATTCCCTCGTTGTAGTATATGTCAAACTCTGCCTGCTTGAACGGAGGCGCAACCTTGTTCTTCACCACTTTGACCCTTACCCGTCCTCCTATGGCCTCCTGATTATCCTTTATGCTGTCTATTTTTCTTATATCAAGCCTCATGGATGAATAAAACTTCAATGCATTCCCGCCTGTGGTTGTCTCGGGATTTCCGAACATTACGCCTATCTTCATTCGTATCTGGTTTATGAATATCACTGTAGTCAAAGACCTCGATATTGCCGCTGTGAGCTTTCTTAAGGCCTGGCTCATGAGCCTTGCCTGTAATCCCGGAAGCGAGTCGCCCATATCACCCTCTATCTCTGCCTTGGGCACGAGAGCAGCTACAGAATCTATGACAACAATATCAACTGCGCCGCTCCTTACCAGAGCCTCCGTAACCTCAAGTGCCTGCTCTCCGGTGTCAGGCTGCGATATAAGAAGGTCCTCAATCTTTACGCCGAGTTTTTTTGCATAATTAGTGTCAAGCGCATGCTCAGCGTCAATAAAAGCGGCATTGCCGCCTGACTGCTGCGCCTGTGCAATTGCATTAAGGGCGAGCGTGGTTTTTCCCGAAGATTCAGGGCCGTATATCTCCACAACCCTTCCCCTCGGGTATCCTCCTATGCCGGTTGCCATATCAAGCGCAAGCGAGCCCGTAGGTATAATCTGAATTCCTTCCGCAACCTCTCCGGCCCCAAGCTTCATTATCGCGCCCTTGCCGAAATTCTTTTCTATCTGAGAAATTGCCATCTCAAGTGCCTTAATCTTATCCTTGCCAGTTACGTCCTTGCTCATCATGCCTCCTTTTAAAATCTATATCTCTTTTCCTATAGGAATCTCGCTCAGTTTAAAATGCTCGGCCCCGCCAGGCTTCAATTCGCTCTTCATCATAGTTATATTATTGACCTCTATCTTACCAAAATCCGCTTCCTTTAGTGTAGATAGTTCTTTTATCAGCGCATCCTTGTTTTTCAATGACCTGACTCTGCCGATTGTGAGATGAGGCGTGAACTTCTTATCATCCTTTTTGAAGCCAAGCCCTGCCATTGATTCATCTATGTCATGCTGAAGCTTTATGATTGCATTTGAATCATGAACCCCAAGCCAAATAACCCTTGGGTATTTTATATTCGGGAATACGCCTGTGCCCGATAATTGCAGAGAAGACCTGTCATGAGCTTTAGCAAGGGAAGTCAG
>QZJQ01000034.1 GCA_003599795.1 Nitrospiraceae bacterium | reverse complement strand
CTTCTCAAGGATTCCTGCATAATCAGCAAATATCCCGCCCTCGTTAGCAGGCCGTATTCTCACGCTGCCCTGAATGCGGTTGTATTCATATACCTTGGGCACACAAAGGGGATGGATATGAATCTGTCTGCTATTACGAGCCAAATCGATCTGCTTCTCATTTGGATCAAAAACGACCATAAGATGCTGCTCAAGTTTAAGCTGGCTAATAATATCCGAATAGGTGAGCTTTTTATTTATAATCGAGAGGTTAAAGCGTCCAGACTTTTTGCCTTTAATCTTGCCGAGCATTCCATCATTCAGAGACTTATCCTGAATCTCCACCCAATCGGAGGAGGCCTCCTTGGTTCGATAGATAGATAGATCAATGCCAACCGAACCAAAGGCTGCAAATTCCTTATCCTTATCAAGCTTTTTAAGCATATCAACAACGGCCTCTACGGTTGGAGGATTTATAAGGGTAATACGCAGCATCATGCTTGAATGTGGATAGAGGCACATATAGCGGATGATACCCTGATGCACAGCCTCCATCCCGGTTTCGCCTTCATTGATTTGAGGCTTGGTGGAATACACTGGCAAGCAGCCGATTCTGCCTGCAATCGGCAGGCAATCAGAGCTCTCAGCAATGCTGTTCGGCACAAGCACCAGCGTCAGAGGGTCGGGGATATCCTCAGCCTTACGAATAATGAAGGCCTTGTCATCCTCCGAAAGATAGCAGTCCTGCCCCTCCTCAAGACTCCTCGATTCCAGCATCTCCTGTGCAAGCTTAATATATTTCCATAGGTAAAGAGGATTAAGTGGAGTAGGAACCACATGACTGCTTTCGGCGCCAAGCACATATAAAAAGTCAAGAGAGATAATGGTATTAACAATGTCCCTTGCTCCGACAGAGTCCACACTCCACAGGATAGCAAAATGATTTTTAATTGAGGTCAGCAGACGCTCATAGGCGGAAAGGTATTCTGCGAAGTCCTTGTATTTGTTAATCACCTGAAGCATTGGAATATCCTGCAAGCGCTTGCTATAATGAAGTATTCTTTGTCTGCTTAAGGCAAATGCCTCAAAGGAAGAAGAAATTTCCTCGGCGGCATCAGAGTCAGTGATATATCGCTTTGCTCTGCTTAAATACTCTCTGATACGGCTGTTGATGTAGCTGGCATCAAAAGGGATAAGCTCATATTTTTCCAGAGCATCAAGAGCATCCTTGGGGTTTTTTACGTCTCCGTATATTATGCCACCCCAATATTCCTCTGTTGATACAGTCTGTGCAAGGGCTTCAGTTGCTGGCTCAACATTTATCTTCATTTTTGTATTGCCTACGGATATTTCAACCTTGTCAGCCTTGTCACTATCTGGGCGTTCATCAATGGCCTGCTGTACCTTTTCGATGACGTCCTCTATTTGCTCGTGATCATTATCAAAAACCAATTGTGCCGCAGCGGTTGTTGCGTTAACTGTGGTAGATTTATTGCTCTGCTTCGGAGTAGTACCTGTCGACGTTGCAGCACTTTTCAGGCATTTTTCAACCTCATCTACATCCATCTGCTTTAACAGCTCGATGTCCTTTGTACGATAATAGTTCAGGATTAGCCTTGTTAGCTCATTATCAGGATTAACGGAGGCGTAGCTTGTGATATTTTGACGCTCCTTCTGCTCAAGGCTGCTGATTCTGCGGGTTAATTCATGATTACGTTTTATCTCAGAGCGGAAGGTATCGATTGTTGGCGCACCTATTCCAAAGCCCTTATGCGCCAGTAAGCCTAGCATATATAGATTTTCTGAGATAGCTCGCGGCAATTGCTCTGATGGGGTGTTAAGCAATGCCTCGAGGTAACAAATCACACGCTCAAAATTCAGTATGCTTCTGATATCCTGGCGCCCCAAGGCTTTGAGCAGGTTTGCAATGCTGTCATTTGAATGTGAAAGATTTTTCCTCACATACTCACAGCTACTTCTATATACCTGATCCATTCCTATATTGTCATACCAACGCAGCGAGGATATTTTTTCAAGCTCCTGGTTTTTTACAATATGAACTCGAAATACATCCTCGGCACCGGTATTTCTGGAGTCCTCAGCCTCCTCAACGGTAAAGAAATAGCTAACGTCATCAATCTGCGGAAGGCTGCTTTGCAGTTGTGTAAGCTGATCCCTTTGAAAGCCGAGAAAATATATTTCTAAGCGCTTGCGCTGCTTAATGCCTTGTACCAGCAAGCTGTAGTCCAGCTCTGGGAGATTAATTATGGATACACCAAAGCCATCTGCATTTTCCTTGGCTTTTACTGCTTGATTGATTACCTTGGTTAGAAGCGTTTGCATTTTACAACCCCCATCCAATTATAGTTACACCATCGGCATATCTTTTTGCCAAGCCCATGGTAATAAGCATGTCAGCAATACTGCGAGCATTGCTTGCCAATTCACCACGCAAATCCTCGGGTGCGTCCTGTGCGATCTTTGCTTGATCCAATAAGGAATAATCCTTATCAGTATCAGTACCGATAAGGATGTAGTATTGCGACCTCAAAAGCTCCCCAAGCTCGCGTAGCTCAATGCCATCAGGCATGCTTTTCAGGTTGATAGCACTTAAAACAATGGTTTCAAGCAGAAACCGGTTGATAAGCAATCTCTTAAACTTTGCCCCGCCACCGGGTCCTACCAGTCCAGCTCTCGTTCCTAAAACGCGGCAGAAATCGGAGGGAGTATTGTTCGGGTATGTAAAGGTGTAGATGGCAAACTGAAGTGCCCGTGATAAGGCTCTTAATGGTTCATCTCCACCAGCATAAAAGGTTTCAAAGTATTGCAATAAGGCTTCACGAGCATTTTTCTTCTCCTTAGCAGCTTTTAACGGCATGCTTGTAATAAAGCCTCTGCATGCGTCAGCACTTGTAGTGTCCTCTACAAGACATTCTTTACGTATATTATCCTCAAGCAGGTTAACGATATACGCTTCAACAGACTTTTTACAGGCAATGTAGCATAGCTCGCTTGCACGCTCAATGGCATCTAAATCAGTAAAGGAATCAAGCAAAAGCGGAATTCTATCTCCGCGGTATTCTGCGTTATTTACATCAACCAAATAATGATATGAAGCAAAAACAGCGAAATTTGCCATTCGCTTAAGGACAAGAAGCGAATTGCATGCTTGACCTGTGTGACGCATATTTGCGGCCAGATTATCAAAGCCTGCTCTTATAGCCAGCTTGCTGCTATTTAAGCTAATGCTTTTAGGACTGACCTCAATATCTGATATGCGCTCCTTGTACGAACTTGTCAATATTGGCTTTATAAGCCGGGAGATATCATCATCGTCATCCTTTAGGGCGTCACTAATAAGCTCAATCGCAGGAGATGCCTTCCCATCAATGGGATGGCTAAGGATTTCAAAAATAAAGTCGCCAAGCCTTGCTTCGGCCGGAAGAGAAGAGCGTACCAGCCAACGAGATGGAATATTTAAAACCGAGTTCTGATATCCTGGATAAACAGTTGAATCAGGATTGAAAATTTGCTCAAGGACAAACCGAGCCTCCTTAATATCGTCAACTGATTCATTAGTACCGTGCACAAGGATGTCCCGATACTTATCACGTATTTCGGCAGAGGATAGGATACGCTGGTTATTTCTGCGTTCACTTGTAATCCACTCATGGATGTCCTTAATATCGCAGATCGTCCCCAAGCAGGAGCGAAATAAGGCGTTTGCAATAGAAAGAGGCTTTGTTGAATTTGAGGTTGGATTAAAGCCAAGGGCAGCACATATTTCTTCGCCATATCCGTCTAAGAAATCTATTTCACGTGCCATTAAAATTCACCTCCGTCACAAAAGCCATATTTATTATCCTCAATGAAAATCTTTTTTCTTGAGCCCTCCCGCCGATTGGCTATCAATAGCTCTCCATCGCCGTAGTCTCTGGCAGCAGAGGTTGCGGCTAAGGCCTGTGTAAATTGGGAAATAGCCTGCTCGTATTGTCCCGAAAGCAGACTGGCAGGATATCCGGTTTTTATGCTTATAAGCCCACGCAATAGCGTTACGTCTATTTCGAGCCTTGGCGAAGTATTGTCCTTTTTTAGCTTCATAACAAGACAATCTGGCGTAAATTCCATCTCCTTCAGCCAGGAGATCGGCTCAGGATAGACCAAATCAAGATCTGAGGCATCAACATATTTTGTTGAAACGGCAGCGCCGGTTTCGCGACTGAGATCATAGCTGTGAGAGGTCCAAATTCTTAACCGTTCCTTTTCATCGTCAGTTGACAAGAATAAGCGGTTCATTGAGTTAATAAGCATGCCGAGAATGCTTCTTTTACTGCTTGTGCTGCTCAGGTTTACAAAAATGCGTTCACAGTCGGTATAATCTACGGGCTCTAAATCACTTAGCTCCTTAGCATATATGTTTTCAAAATAGAATTTACGCTTTATGGATTTAAATAACTTGGTTGCCTCCTCGACGCTTTCATCAGTAAGCTCCTTCGGCCATTTGGTAGGGGTGCCTATAAGCCAGCCGTCTGTTTTTTCCCCGTTCCATAGCTGCTCGTCCAGGCTGGGCTTAGAAAGTAGAACCGGATCAAACTGAGCTATGAAGGACATTAGCTCATTTTCACCAGAAAACAATGCATCATAGTAATAGCCATTAATATCCTCGTCATCCACCGTGCAGGCGGTTATAGCGTAGGCAAGTGTTCCAAGAATGTCGCGAATGGCAAAGTGCTCTCCACTCATTGCAACCAGATTAAAAAGACGCATTAGCTGGTCGATTACAAGCTTGTTTTGCAGTGCCGCAACATTATAGTCAAGAACAGGATTGACGCGGGTGCTATCCTTTAAAAGCTCCACGAATTTACTAACAATAGAAGGGACTACGCTCCTATCCTTATCAAGCAGATTTCTTTCGTTTAAGTCTATGATGCAAATCCGGCGCAACTGGAAGGTGGAATAGCCATAAATAATAACGTTCTTCTTCACATTTATAAGCTCATTATGTAGCTCAGGAGCGAGCTCTCTTGAGGCTCTTATAAGCTTAAAGAACGGAAACTCATTTGCCGCAATAATGCAGCTTTTATTATTGTGATAGCAAGCAACGATTTTATTGATGACATCGTTCATTTTCTCATCTGTAACACTGTTCATATCCTTTTCGATATAAACACCCTTTTGTGCCAGTTTTGCTTCCAGAGCACGAATTATGTACGTTTTACCATCCCCTGGGTTTCCGGTGAGGAACACGATGCGATTGGCATCCACCATTTCCTCAACGATTCGCTCGACGCCGGAGGGAATATGGAGCAGGGCTATTTCATCCTCTGTAAGAGAATCGGAATAGCAATTCTTCCCGTTATAGAGCTTTTTGATAAATTGTAAGCTGTTCATAACCTCACCTCGTATAGCTCAGTATGATGCTTTCGGGAGTAAAGTCTTGGAGCCGCTGAATAATATCAACGGTTTGAAGCCTTTTACTCATCCACCGCTCATACCAGTATTCGATCATATCCTGCGTTTTTGCCCTGACATCCTCGTCGCTGGTGATATCAAAGGGGTAATTCAGCTCATCTGTATTGCCCAGGAGAAATTCATTTGTATTCGATGCCAGCTCCATCGAATATACAATCCTTGGAGAATAGTGCTTCAGAAAAGCGTTAGCTTTAACGCCTATTGTGCTTAGCCCTCTGCTGATTAAGCGAAAGCGGGGGCTTGTCCCCTCGCCGAAAACATGGTTTATTCTGCGCCCACCATCCTGAAGCTCCAAAAGGTGCATCATTGCATCGGTGGTTTCCTTGGAGAAATATACAGTTCCGTAGCCCTCGGTAATTCCCATCTTCTTAAACTGGAGAGTAAAATCTTCGGTTATGGGAACCTTGATTCGGTTGTATTGACTGCTTCCCAAGGAATAAAGGCTTGTCGTGCCTAAAAAAGCAAGCCGACTGTCACGGATTACCCTTTTACCCTTCATTCGGGATGCAATTTCACTAACCTGGTTTGTATATTTCTCAGTATAATCGCGGATTACAGTAGGGCTGCAGGCTAAAATACTCACCAGCTTACCGCCAAGCAATTCATTGTAGGGTGGTATTGCTCCACATACGATGATCTCCATCATATTGGAGCCGATCTTCGTTTTTCTGTTTGCAACAAGAGCTACATTAATGGCTTTGCGACCCTGCTCGTTTTTTGCCATAGCCTCCAGCCACTTGGTATGGCTGTCGCACTTGAAATGATTGAACCAGCGCATTGCGTCAAGCAGCTTTGCCAGCTCGAAGGCCCGCTTTTTTTTGAAAAGAATCTCCTTCGTTTCACCCTCCCAATCGGAAACCCTGGCGGTTTTTTTATTGTCTATTGCTTGCTCTCGTAATTCCTCATATAGGCATTTCAGCTCGTTAATCGTATCCTCTGAGGGATATTTGGTGCCTCTATGGTAGCCAAGGTCTCGTACATATATATCATTGATCGCATTTTTCAGATTCCTAAGCAGCACATCCATGGTCAGCCGAGAATAAGCTGTAATTCTGGTTATATGCTCCTCCTCGGTTTCTAAATATCGAGTCCGCTTTGAGGTTACTGTTCTGCCGTTGGTCTGACTTACCTTCTGTGTGCTGATTTCCTTAGAGGCCTTGCGTTCTAAGGCGGCTCGAATGGCGTCCACCGTCCAACCGATTTCATTATCACGTACCGTCAGATTTAAAACGGCATTTCCTAATGCGAAGATGCCAATGACTGGATGAAATTCCTGTGCGCGATCCCTGACAAGGTAGAACAGGTTTCGTCCCGGCATGGATTTATACGGGATGGACCAAGTATACCTGAAATATCTCCATATATCTGTATCGCGATAGCCAGTTTGCTCATCAATTGAATGAGTGACCAGCTGAATGTAGGGATCAACAACACGTTGTTCATTTTGAATAGCCTGAATTAGCGCATCCCTGCTGCCAATCAAGTTCTTAATAGATATCTCACGTCCGTGGTATACCTTTGTACGCTCCATGTAAGAAATAAAGCGTAGCGTGGAATCGACCTTAAATTGCGCTTTTCTTTCGGTGCTTAAGCGATGCCGGATATATTCCTTGTCGTTAGAATTTTCAGTAAGCATTTTCAAGTAAAGCTCTGTATTGTTTTTTACCTCAAGGCTCCAGCCCTGCTGAGTTAAATCATACAGGACTCTAAGGGCCGCTATGTACTTTAATCCTTCGCTATCGTTATCGAGAACGACCGCTTTAGCAGTTGTTATCTCTTGCTTTATTAATAAATCCTTATAATTAGGAAAGACCTCTCCAAGTCTTTTAACCAAGCACTGAAATCTGCCTGTGTATTCCTCATTCAGTCCAGGAGAAAATATTTCTGATATTTCGTTTGCCTCAATTGCCATAAAAAAGCGACCTCCAGGATTGAATAATAAAATTGCATGTTGGGATTAATTATCGAACAATCTCGACGATGTCACTTAATTCACAATCAAGGGCAATACATAAGCGAACCAAGACATCCAGAGCCACATATTCATTTTTACTCATTTTTGAGAAGGTGCTTGCACTGACGTTAGCCATTTGACGAACCTGCGTTTTTTTCAGGTCCTTCTCAATAATTAGCATCCATAGCTTTTTATAGCTGACTCCCATTATTTTCACCTCAAGCATGCAAAGGTTATATTTACGATTATTTATTATACTACAAAAACCAGCAAAACTCCATATTAATTTATGACTTCTCGCAATTTATTGGCATTTCTGCAAAGTGAAGAATTGAATTTAGCATTGTCGAAAATTGAAAATTGAGATATAATTAATATATTGAAAAGAGGTGTTGAATTGCGATTTAGTGATATTAAAGTTGGATGCATTTATAATGTAATTTTTGATCCCGTTAAAGGCTGTGAATTCGATGGAAAGCATCTGGCGTTGGTCTTGAAAAAGAATAATGATAACAATACCTTTATCGTCATGCCATTAACTACTGCTCCGAGTGGTGCAGGCATCAATAAGATTGAGTTTGGACCGATAGCTTCATTACCAACGTCTCTAAGAGGTAATCGTACATATGCTGTTTTTAACCAAATACGGACTGTAAATGCAAGCCGCTTCATCGCATTAAAGGAAGGTAGCTGTGTTGTTGAATGTCCAATGGACATGGGCATATTTTCGGACTTATTGTTGCTTGGTATTAAAGAACTCCTACATAGCGTTCCGCAGGATGACAAAATAGCAATTTTGAAAAAGGCATATGAGGGCGAACGTGTCATAAAAGCTAAGGATTTGGCATATACTATTAGAGGGTTGAAAAATCGACGTGCTGAAATTGAAGAAGAAATCTCCAGATTAAAGCACGAGATTAAGGAAACACTACAAGGTATATCCTATTCTTTAGAGCAAAAGTATATTGACGATGGCATACAAAGCATCTTTGACGAGGCAATGTACGAATGATAAATAGGTATTGTCATCTGTGAGATGCTGTGCTATAATCAAGTCAAGAATAGAGTGAGAAGCTCTGCTAAAGAATCATGGGTATAGACTCCCAACAAAGAAGAATGGAGCTAACAGCTCCGGCAAAGACTGATCGGGCTTAAACGCCCAACAAAGAAGAAACAAGCCGAAAGGCTTGTTTCTTTGCATTAATGTGCTTTATAATGGCGATATGAAGTGCTAAATGCATGAATTACTATGAATTTACGAGGCGAAAATGAATTTATTCATTATTGGAAATGGCTTTGATTTGGCACATGGTATTAAAAAACATCATATGAGGACTTTCGTGCTTACCTGCAAAATGAATATTCAGAAGCAGATGCTGATGAATTTATCATGCCTGATGTATATACTATGCCGGATGGCGGAGAGGCAATTGATGACGAGGTCGCAGTTAGCTTTTTAATTAGAATTATCTCTGTAACCGAAGGAGATAAGTGGAAGGACGTTGAAGCCACCCTCGGCCTTTTAGACTTTAGCGAATGCTTTGATGGAATAGATTATGATCTCGATTCAGATGGTGATATCGACCCTTGGAAGCAGGTATATCGAAATGAAGATATCGCCTTAAATCTGGTGCTGCCAACGACCAAGGTCTCAGAGTATTTTTCCGATTGGATTGATACTATAGAAATTTCTGATAGGATATCCAAAAAGGACGCCTTGCGAGGTTGATTAATGCGGATGAGGATTTATTCTTAACCTTTAATTATACTGAAACCTTAGATGTTCTCGCTAGCCCAAAATGGCCGAAAGCTGATGGTATTGCCTGTCCAAAGATTGCCAGATATAATGACCATAAGACTACGAAAGGAAAAGACGCCCCGGTTAGCATGATACTGCGCCAACAGTATCATCCAGAGGCGTCTCACCCATGTATGTATGGTTATTGTATCAAGATATCGACTGGTTGAAAAGTCCTCTGGGAATATTTTTTCAGTTTTAAGTGAAGAATGCATCCCCTGTCCTTGTTGTGGGGAACATTTATCATCGATAGGTAGCCGGAAACGCAAATATCGTAAACCAACCGGTGATGTAATAGTGCTTGTTATCCGGCGGCTGCGATGTGGCTTATGTCGAAGAATCCACCACGAACTGCCTGATATGCTAGTTCCATATAAACGGTATGGTGCTGCAAGCATTGAGGCAGTTGTATGCGACGGAGCCGGTGCTGCCGTTGCTGTAGATAATTCGACAGTATGCCGTTGGCTTAGTTGGTTTTCATGGGCTGTAGAGTACATGGCTAACTGTTTGTTAGTCATTGCTTACCGTTATGGATTATCAATTGATGATTCTCCTTATACATGCCAATTTTCAAGGCTTATCCGATTTGTAGGAAATGCCCCTGGTTGGCTATCCCGTTCTGTCCGTTCAGTGGCTAATTCAAATTTATGGGTACATACCCGTTCGGCCTTTGTGTCCACGGTCCGGTAGCTTACACTTATGCTTAAGACTATCAGAAAGGGGTTTTAAGCATGAAGAACCAAAAGAAAGCAGAGGCGATTGCGGTTGAGAGATTTCAACTCTTAGCCCCATTAGTAGTCCAGTATCAGGATGCGGCCAAGGTCAAACAACTGCGAACCGAAATTTGCAAACAAACCGGTCTCTCTGACCGCACTCTCCGAAGGTATATGTCCAAGTATCGGGAAGGAGGGTTTACCGCCCTGGCTCCGCTTGGAAAAGAACGAAAACCACTCGAAGAAGCTGTTCCTGCAAACATTTTAGAGCAGGCTATCTTGTTGCGGCGGGAGGTTCCGGGACGCAGTGTGAGTCAAATCATTCAAATTCTTGAGTGGGAAGGACTTGTTGCTCCAGGGAGTATCAAACGAAGTACTCTTCAGGAAAAACTAGCCCGAAGAGGTTTCTCCAGCCGCCAGATGCGGATGTATGCCGACACTGGAACTGCTGCAAGACGGTTCCAAAAACG
>QZJQ01000045.1 GCA_003599795.1 Nitrospiraceae bacterium | reverse complement strand
AATATCTTGAGCGCCTCTTTCCACCTGCCAAGCCCCCTTGCTGAAAGGCCGAGGCCAACCGCAGCATCAGCCGCAGTTGTCTTGTCCTTAATCTTACTGCTAATTTTTACTGCTTCGGAATAATTCTTTTCTGCAAGCTCAAATTTTCCTGTCATGCGGTATATATCGCCTATAGACATAAGACAGCGAAGCCTGCCTTCAACGATGTTATCCTTTTCATATGCCCTCTTTGCCCTCTTGAAAAGCAGAAGAGCATCCTTGTATCGGGCACTGCTTTTAAATTTCTCTGCTTTATGAAAAGAACTGTCTGCTGTCATATCCCTGCCAGTATTTCACGCAGTTTCTTTGTAAGCGCTGCATAGTCTTTAGAGCTGAAAAATGCCGAGCCCATGACAAGCATATCAGCGCCTGCCCCGGCAACCATCTTCGCATTATCAGGCTTTACGCCGCCGTCAACCTCAATAAGAGTCTTCAGCCCCCTGTCCGAGATAATTTTCTTTAATGCCTTAATCTTGTCTATGACTTGAGGAATAAAACTCTGCCCCCCGAAGCCGGGGTTAACAGACATCAGGAGTACAAAATCCACATCCTGAATAATATCGTCAATGCTGCCGAGCGGAGTTGCAGGATTAAGCGATACTCCTGCCTTTACCTTGCTTTCTTTTATTTTATTTACTGTGCGGTGCAGATGCCTTGCAGCTTCAAAATGCACTGTCAGGTAATCCGAGCCGGCTTTTATAAAATCATTCAGGTATTTGTCAGGCTCTTCTATCATCAGATGCACATCAAGAGGGACAGATGTTATCTTTTTAATTGCTTCTACTATAGAAGGCCCTATCGTTATGTTCGGCACAAAATGGCCGTCCATTATATCTATGTGAAACATGTCTATGCCTGCGGCTTCCGCAGCCTTTATTTCCTCTCCAAGCCTTAAGAAATCCGCAGAAAGTATTGACGGCGCAATCTTAATCATTTCAACCTCCGAAAATTAAAATAAAAACTTGTCACAACTAACTTTAAATTTTCAACTCTCAATTTTAAACTCTTATTCTATTCTCCCTCAAGCATCAGATAAACCGCATCCCCTGTTTTTATCTGGCTTCCCGGTTTAGGTTTCTGTGATTTTATAATCTCTCCCAACCCTGTGACGCTAACTTTTAATCCCAACTTTTCAGCAAGCTGCACAGCCTCCTGCTTTATCATGCCTTGAAAATCAGGGCAGTGATAAATAGCTTCATAAGGCCCGGAACTGACAACGAGCGTAATCTTTTCAGTAATCTTCTCGCCGGGAGCCGGTTTCTGCGCTATAACCCTGTCTTTCTCCACGGAACTTGAATGCACGCGTATAACTTTGGATGCTTTCAATCCGTTCTGCAAAAGCAAGGATTCAGCTTTATCCAGAGGTTCCCGGACTACTGAAGGAACAGACTGGACTCTTGGGCCTTTGCTCACAAATACCCTTATACTGCGTTGTTCCTTAACCCTGCTTCCGAAAGGCAAATCCTGCCTTATTATGTGCCCTGCAGAAACATCAGCATTATAATCTTCGCCGTCTATCTTAAGATTAAGCCCTTTCTGGCTCAAAAGCTCATTAACTTCAATAAGGCTTTTGCCGGAAAGGTCGGGCACATCCACAGTCCTGCTGAAACTCAATAATTTGAATGTCATGTACGCAAAAAGCAGGACTATAACTGTAAAAACAAAAAAATAAACAGGAATCTTTACTATTTTGCTGACTTTTTTTTGCAAACCCGTTAGTCCTTTTCCACCACTTTGCTTATGCTTACAATTTTATCTTCTGCGTCAACATCCATAAGCCTGACTCCCTGTGTATTTCTCCCGAGCAGGGATATGTTGTTTGCAGTAGTCCTTATAATCTTTCCCGAATTCGTAATCATTACTATCTCATCCTCATCGCGCACTTGTATAAGGCCCACAGCCTTGCCGCCTTTTTCTATAACTTTTATAGATATTACTCCCTTGCCGCCTCTGCCCTGTACGCGGTACTCTTCTATCTTGGTCCGCTTGCCAAGCCCCTTTTCCGTGACTGTCAGCAGCGCTGTTCTTTCCTCGGCGACTTCCGCTGAAACAACCTCATCTTCTTTTGCAAGACGTATTCCGATAACTCCCTTTGCAGTCCGCCCCATCTCGCGGACATCCTCTTCATTAAAGCGGATTGAAAGGCCGCTCTTTGTACCGATAATGAGATCGCTCTTGCCGTCTGTCTTTTTTACCGCAATAAGTTCGTCTCCCTCTTCAATCGTAACCGCTATTATGCCCTTGCCTCTTGGATTGCTGTATTCTACAAGCGCAGTCTTTTTTACTATTCCGTTCTTTGTGAACATAACAAGGAAGCCTTCTTTGAAATCCCTCACAGGAAGCGCAGTCGCAATCCTCTCTCCTTCCGACAGCTGAAGGAGATTGATAAGCGCCTTGCCCTTTGCAGCGCGCCCTGCCTCAGG
Organism: Nitrospiraceae bacterium; assembly: GCA_003599795.1. Classification (GTDB taxonomy): domain Bacteria; phylum Nitrospirota; class Thermodesulfovibrionia; order Thermodesulfovibrionales; family UBA1546; genus UBA1546. The sequence goes on along the minus strand of QZJQ01000045.1, from coordinate 8,575 downwards.
AATCTGGTATGTCTTAAGCCAGTAAAGCCTTCCGAGATTGGAAAAGAAGAGCATATAGTCATGAGTTGAACCTATGAAAAGCTGTTCAACAAAATCCTCCTCTTTTGTCTCCATTCCGATAAGCCCCTTTCCGCCCCTGCGCTGGCTCCTGTACGCGGACAACGGATTTCTCTTGATATAACCCTGATGAGAGATAGTGATAACCATATCTTCCTCTGTTATGAGGTCTTCAATCGTAATCTCTTTCAGTTCCGCTGAGATTTCCGTCCTTCTTTCATCAGCATACAGTTTTTTAATTTCATCCAGTTCATCCTTGATTATCTTTGATACAAGCGCCTCGCTTGCGAGTATTGCCTTTAGCCGGTCAATTTCCTTTAATGTATCCTTGTATTCCTTTATTATCTTTTCGCGCTCAAGGCCTGTGAGCCTCTGCAATTTCATGTCAAGTATTGCCTGCGCCTGAAGCTCGGATAAAGGATAATTGCCCATAAGCCCTTGTTTAGCCTCATCAGGCGTCTTTGCCTTCCTTATCAATGCAATAATTGCGTCAAGATTATCAAGGGCGATCTTGAGCCCTTCCAGTATATGCGCCCTTTCTTCAGCCTTTCTGAGTTCAAACCTGGTCCTTCTTATGACAACATCGCGCCTGTGCTGTATGAAATGGCTGAGTATCTTCTTTAAAGGCATCACCTGAGGCTGGCCGCTTACAATGGCCAGCATTATAATTCCGAATGTGGATTCCATCTGTGTGTGTTTGTAAAGATTGTTCAGGACCACCTCCGCCATCTCGCCCCTTTTAAGGTCAAGCACCACCCTTATGCCTTCCCTGTCAGATTCATCCCGTATCTCGGAAATGCCATCTATTTTTTTCTCTCTTACAAGCTCGGCAATCTTTTCTATCAGCCTCGCCTTATTCACCTGATACGGAACCTCTGTGATTATGATATTTTCTCCGCCCCTGTATTCCTGCTCAATCTTCGCCTTGGCCCTGACCTTAATAATGCCCCTGCCTGTGGTGTATGCATCAACGATTCCCTGCATTCCGTGAATCAAACCGCCTGTAGGGAAATCAGGGCCTTTTACCGCATTCATCAGGTCCTTGACAGTTGCCTCGGGATTATCAAGGAGCATAATAAGGCCGTCTATCACCTCGCCGAGATTATGCGGCGGTATATTGGTTGCCATGCCGACGGCAATTCCCGATGAGCCGTTTACTATAAGATTCGGCACTCTTGACGGAAGCACCAAGGGCTCTTCCGTGGTCTCATCAAAATTGGATTGAAAGTCAACCGTTTCTTTATCTATATCCGCAAGGATTTCTTCCGAGAGTTTTGCAAGCCTTGCCTCTGTGTAACGGTATGCGGCAGGAGGGTCTCCGTCAATCGAGCCGAAGTTGCCCTGCCCGTCTATCAGGGGGTATCTCATGTTGAAATCCTGCGCAAGCCTCACAAGCGCGTCATAAACAGCAGTGTCGCCATGGGGATGATACTTCTTTAAAACCTCTCCGACAACACCGGCGCACTTTGAATACTTCTTGCCAGGAAGGAGGCCCTCCCTGAACATTGCATAGAGTATCCTTCTCTGCACAGGCTTAAGCCCGTCTCTTACCTCAGGAAGCGCCCTGCCGATTATTACACTCATGGCGTAATTAAGGTAGGACACTTTCATTTCTTCTTCAATGCTTACAGGAACCTTTGCCATTTTCCCCCTCTTTTTTTACAAGAAATAAATGCTATCAGCGTTTAAGAAAAACGCTATAGTTTACCATAAATAATGTACTAAATTGGCAGATATTTATGAGCTAAAAACTCTGTTTCATGAGGCTGTGGCTGAATTGAGACCTTATGATTTGTGATATTCCTGAATGGATTTTATGCTTATGCTTTTTTTGCGGAGCATTTCTATTGCATTTACGACTGCCTTTGCGCCTGAAACAGTCGTAGTATAAGGCACCCTGTACTGAAGCGCGCTGTGCCTTATTGAAAAAGAATCCCTTTGGGCCTGTGCATCGCTTACTGTGTTGATAATAAAATTCACTTCCTTATTTTTGATTAAATCCACAATATGCGGCCTTCCTTCTTTCACCTTGTTTATCACTTCCACTTCTATTCCTTTGTTGCTGAGATGCTCTGCAGTGCCGCGCGTTGCTATCACCTCAAAACCCATGGCAATCAGTTTCTTCACAATATCACATATCCCGTCCTTGTCTTCATCTCTGACGCTCAGCACGATTTTGCCTGACACGGGTATCTTGTTGTTGGATGATAACTGGGCCTTTGCGTATGCAACACCGAAATCCTCGTCTATTCCCATCACCTCTCCTGTGGATTTCATCTCAGGGCCCAGAATTGTGTCCACGCCGCTGAACCTGTCAAACGGGAACACCGCTTCTTTTACGGCAACGTGCTTTATCTCCTTTTCAGTTGTCAGCCCGAGTTCCTTCAAGGTTTTTCCGAGCATTGCCTTTGCAGCAAGTTTTGCCAGCGGAACGCCTGTTGCCTTGCTCACATAAGGTATTGTTCTTGACGCTCTTGGATTTACCTCAAGTATGTATATCTCGTTATCTTTTACGGCAAACTGGATATTCATAAGCCCTATGACATTAAGCTCTGCCGCCAATGCCTTTGTCTGCTTTTTAATCTCAGCAACAATATCTTTATTAAGAGAATAAGGCGGCAAAGAGCATGCTGAATCGCCTGAATGTATTCCTGCCTCTTCTATATGTTCCATAACACCTCCGACAATTACGTCAGTTCCGTCAGAGATTGCGTCAACATCCACTTCAACAGCTCCGGACAGATATTTATCAATGAGGACAGGATGCTCAGGCGATGCCTTTACAGCCCTCTCCATGTAATCAAGGAGTGAACTCTCGTCATAGACAATCTCCATGGCCCTTCCTCCGAGCACATAAGAAGGCCTCACCATAACAGGATACCCAATCTTTTTCGCAATCACTACGGCGTCTTCAGGAGACATGGCAGTGTCGCTCTCCGCCTGTTTGAGATTGAGTTTATGAAGAAGTTCTTTAAATCTCCTCCTGTCTTCTGCGCGGTCTATTGAATCAGGAGAGGTGCCGAGAATCTTTACGCCCTCTTTCTCCAATGGCACCGCAAGCTTTAACGGAGTCTGCCCTCCGAACTGCACTACAATACCCTCAGGTTTCTCAGCCTCAATGATGCTTAAGACATCCTCTATTGTCAGCGGTTCAAAATACAGCCTGTCGGCAGTGTCATAGTCAGTGCTCACTGTCTCAGGATTGCAGTTAATCATTATTGTTTCATAACCAAGCTCTTTCAGGGCAAAAACTGCATGAACGCAGCAGTAATCAAATTCAATGCCCTGCCCTATCCTGTTAGGGCCGGAGCCGAGAATAATGACCTTTTTGCGCTCGGTGGGATTGATTTCGCTTTCAACGGATGCATGATGCATGATGTATGACGCATGATTTTTTTCGTCCTGTATCCTGTATCGTGTATCTTGTATCGTGTAGAACGGTTTTTCATACGTTGAATACATATAAGGCGTATATGCCGCAAATTCAGCAGCGCATGTATCCACCATTTTATAGACAGGCTTTATTCCTAATTCATTCCTCAGCTTTCTTATTTCTGCCTCTGTTTTTCCGATAAGCGCCGCAATCCTTCTGTCGGAGAAACCAAATTCCTTGGCATTACGCAATAAATCAGGGGCGAGAGATGCATGATGCATGATGCACGATGCATGACTTTTTTTATCCTGTATCTTGTATCCTGCATCCTGAATCTTTTCCTCTGCTTCTACAATCTGCTTCATATTATTAAGGAACCACGGGTCAATCCATGTAAGCTCATAAATTTCGTTAACAGACATTCCGTTCCTGATAGCCTGCGCCACATACCAAAGCCTGTTTGCATTGGGTATCTTGAGTTTGGCTTTAAGTTCTGCCGGGCTAATGTCAATTTCTTCAAAACCGTGGCTGCCAATCTCAAGGCTTCTCACTGCCTTCTGCAAAGATTCCTTAAAAGTTCTGCCAATGGACATAACCTCTCCGACAGATTTCATCTGAGTTGTGAGAGTGGAATCAGCCGCCGGAAATTTTTCAAACGCAAATCTCGGAATCTTTGTCACAACATAATCAATCGCAGGCTCAAATGATGCAGGCGTCTCCCTTGTTATGTCATTTGGTATTTCTTCAAGCGTAAGCCCCACTGCAAGCTTTGCGGCAATCTTTGCTATGGGAAATCCTGTTGCCTTGCTTGCAAGCGCCGAGGACCTTGAGACACGCGGATTCATCTCTATAACAGACATCCTGCCGTCCTTCGGATTCAATGCAAACTGAATATTGGAGCCTCCTGTGTCAACTCCAATCTCCCTGATGATTGCTATGGATGCATCGCGCATCCTCTGGTATTCCTTGTCTGTCAGGGTCTGAGCAGGAGCAACCGTAATGGAATCTCCGGTATGAACTCCCATCGGGTCAAAGTTTTCTATGGAGCAGATGATAACGACATTGTCCTTCATATCCCGCATCACCTCAAGCTCATATTCCTTCCATCCGATAACTGATTCTTCCACAAGCACCTGATGAACAGGACTGAGCTTCAGCCCATTGTCAAGAAGCTCTGTGTATTCTTCCATGTTATATGCAATGCCGCTTCCCGTTCCTCCGAGAGTGAATGAGGGGCGTAATATTGCGGGAAAGCCTATATGTTCAACTGCCTCAAGCCCTTCCTTCATACTGCCGACATGCGAGCTTTTCGGCACCTCAAGCCTTATTTTTTTCATCGCCTCTTTGAAAAGCTCCCTGTCTTCAGCCTTTTTTATCGCATGAAGTTTTGCGCCGATGAGTTCAACTTTATACTTATCAAGCACTCCGCTTTCCGCAAGCTCAACAGCAAGGTTAAGCGCAGTCTGTCCGCCCATCGTCGGAAGAAGCGCGTTAGGCCTTTCTTTCTTTATTATCAGCTCAATGATGTCTGCTGTTAACGGCTCTATGTAAGTCGCATCAGCAATCTCAGGGTCTGTCATAATCGTTGCGGGATTGGAATTGACAAGAACTACCTTGTAGCCTTCCTCGCGCAATGCCTTGCACGCCTGAGTCCCCGAATAATCAAACTCGCACGCCTGGCCTATGACAATAGGCCCCGAGCCGATTAATAAGATTTTTTTAATGTCAGTTCTTTTTGGCATCGTATTTAAGCGTCATAGTATCAGAGTGTCAGACCCTTTGATACTATTTGCATCCCTCTATCATCTCCCTGAATCTTTTAAACAAATGCGCTGAGTCATTAGGCCCGGGGCCTGCCTCGGGATGGTGCTGGACTGAGAACACAGGCAGCTCAACGTGCTGCATGCCCTCTTCTGAACTGTCAAAAAGGTTCTTATGAGTGAGCCTCACCTTCCCTTTAAGGCTGTTTATGTCAACGCAATAATTGTGGTTCTGTGATGTTATCTCAACTCTTCCTGTTGATAAATCCTTTACAGGATGGTTTCCGCCGTGATGCCCGAATTTTAATTTATAGGTCTTTCCTCCCATCGCAAGACCTAAAATCTGATGTCCGAGACATATTCCGAATATAGGCTTTTTGCCCATCAGTTTTTTCGCATTCTCAATCGCATAGGTAACTGTCTGAGGGTCACCGGGCCCGTTGCTTAAAATTATCCCGTCAGAGCTCATCTCAAGCACTTTCTCAGCTTTTGTCTGCGCGGGAACAACAGTGACTTCAAACCCTGCCTCAACAAGGTTTCTCAAAATATTAAACTTTATGCCAAAGTCATAGACTATAACTTTCTTGAGTCCCGAACTTTTAATTTTTAATTTTAAATTCTTAACTTCTTCCGTGCATCCCTTCCAACAGCCCTCTTCCCATTTATATTGTTTTTTTGTCGTCACTTCCTTCACAAAATCAAATGCGGAAATACCGGGATGCGCTTTAACTTTCTTTAAAAGACTTTCAGGTTTTAAATCTGTTGTTGATATTATCCCCATCTGCGCGCCGTGGTTACGCAGATGTCTTGTCAGCGCCCTCGTATCAATACCCTGAATTCCGGCTACATTGTATTTTTTAAGATATTCGCTGAGACCTGACTTTGAACGCCAGTTAGAAGGAAATTCGCAAACTTCTTTTGCTATAAAACCCTCTGCTTTAATTCCGCCCTGCGATTCTATGTCTTCTTCATTAACGCCGTAATTTCCTATCTGTGAATAAGTCATGGTTACTATTTGTCCCTTATATGATGAGTCAGTGAGTATTTCCTGATACCCTGTCATGGAGGTATTAAAGACAACCTCAGCGATAATTTCGCCTTCGGAGCCGAAACCCTCGCCTTCAAAAACAACACCATCCGAAAGAACAAGTAATGCCTTACTCATATATTTTCCCTTTGCATATGGTTATCACTGGCATGCCTTTCAAAACCAATCCTTCAAAGGGCGTATTTTTGCCTTTAGAAATAAATCCCTCAGCCTCAACTTTATATTCCTTATTCACGTCAACCATAACAATATCAGCATCAGAGCCTGTTTTCAGCGTTCCCTTATTTAACCCTAAAATCTTTGCGGGATTTATTGTCATTTTCTCAACAAGCTGCAGCATAGTCAGGACACCTTCATGCACAAGTCTCAAACTCAGGCTCAGCGCTGTTTCAAGGCCCGATATGCCTGACGGAGACTGGTCAAATTCTTTTAATTTTTCATCTCTGTGATGAGGCGCATGGTCTGTTGCTATGACATCAATCGTGCCGTCTTTCAAACCCCGCTTAATCGCATTCACATCTTTATCAGTCCTTAACGGCGGATTCACTTTTGCATTTGTGTTATATCCTTCAACAGCCTTCTCTGTAATGCTGAAATAATGCGGGCAGGTCTCTGCAGTTACATTTATCCCTCTTTCCTTAGCTTCTCTGATTATTCTTACAGACCCTTCTGTTGAAACATGCGCTATGTGAAGCCTTCCGTTGGCAAGTTTTGCAAGAGCAATGTCCCTGCTGATTATTATTTCCTCTGCTTCGGAGGGTATTCCCTTTAATCCGAGAGTCAATGACAACAGCCCTTCGTTCATCACACCGCCTTCGGAAAGGCCTATGTCCTCGCAATGTGAGATTATCGGGACCTTGAAAGCCCTTGAATATTCAAGCGCCCGCCTCATAGTAAGGCTGCTCATAACAGGGTTTCCGTCATCAGAGAAAGCAACACAGCCTTCAGAATACATAATGCCCATTTCTGCAAGCTCTTCGCCTTTCTGCCCCTTTGTTATTGCGCCGATTGGATACACAGTGCATGCGCCTTCCTGAATTGCCTTCCTGATAATAAAATCCGTCACGCTTGAATTGTCATTGACTGGATTTGTGTTAGGCATGGCGCAAACTGTTGTAAAGCCGCCTTTAACAGCAGCCATGGTCCCTGTCTTTATAGTTTCCTTGTATTCAAATCCCGGTTCCCTCAGATGCGTGTGCATGTCTATAAGGCCCGGCAGAACGTATAAGCCTGAAGCATCAATAGTTCTTAATTCAGAGTTCGGAGTTCGGGATTCATTCCCTTGACCCCTTGACCCCTTGACCCTTTGACCCCTTATCTCTTTAATCTTCCCATCCTCAATAACAATATCCCCAATCCCGTCTATTCCCTGAGAGGGGTCTATTATGTGTCCATTCTTAATCAATATTTTCACGCCGTTATTCCCTCACCCCTGCCAGCAGATACAGCACAGCCATTCGCACTGCAAGCCCGTTAGTAACCTGCTCAAGTATCACAGACCTTGGCCCGTCAGCAACATCAGAGGCCACCTCCAAACCGCGGTTCATAGGCCCGGGATGCATCACAATCACATCCTTATCAGCCTTGGAAAGCCTCTCTGATGTAAGCCCCCAGTTCTTTGAATATTCAAGCGTTGACGGGAAGAAGCCCTTCCCCTGCCTTTCCATCTGAATCCTCAGCACCATAACAACATTAACTCCGTCAAGTCCTGAATCCATATCATGAAAAACCTTTACGCCGAGTTGTTCCAGTTCCTCAGGGACTAATGTGGGAGGCCCTATCAGCCTGACCTCTGCGCCGAATTTTGTAAGCAAATATATATTTGATTTTGCTACCCTGCTGTGAAGTATATCGCCGACTATTGCAATCTTTAATCCGGCAATCTTTCCTGTCTTTTCTTTGATTGTAAATGCATCAAGCAGGGCCTGTGTCGGATGCTCGTTTATGCCATCGCCTCCGTTTATAACAGAAGCGGCAATATGCTTTGCAATGAGGTGCGGCGCGCCTGACGAGGAATGCCTTATCACCATGAAGTCCGCGCCAAGCGCCTGAACATTGAGGGCTGTATCTATAAGGCTTTCTCCCTTAACAACGCTGCTTGTAGGAACCGAAAGGTTTAAGACGTCAAGGCTCAGCCTTTTTTCCGCAAGTTCAAACGAGGTTCTCGTCCTGGTTGAAGGCTCAAAAAAAAGATTAACAGCAGTCTTTCCCCGCAAGGCAGGGACTTTTTTAATATCGCGCTTAAGCACATCCTTAAATCCTGACGCAGTATCCAGAATTAGAGTTATCTCGTCTTTTGTGAGTTCCTTTATGCCAAGCAAATCTTTTGAAGAAAGT
>QZJQ01000055.1 GCA_003599795.1 Nitrospiraceae bacterium | reverse complement strand
TGACATTCAGGATTATCTGAAGCAAAACCTGATTCTTATCTGCATATACTGTTCTCTTTTTGCTATTATATAGGCGATGAAGGGCTATCTATTAATAATCGGCACTCTGATTGTCGTAATTTCCGCTCTCATTACCCTGAATGTCTTTTTTCAGCAGTCCCTCCAGATGGAAATAGCAGAACAGTTTAACAAGCAGCAGCTCTTACTCTCCAATTCTATTGCCGATAATATAAAAACATATTTATATCATCTTGATGAAGAGGTTCTTTTAGTCCAGAATCTCCTTTCAGGAACAGATTTTAAAAGCAGAGAAGCTGTCACAATGTTAATAAATAAGATTCTTAAAGAAGAGGAATTAATCAAAACAAACCTCGGAATGCTGAGTGATAAGGGAGATATTATTTTTTTTAGAGGTGAAGAAAAGAATATATTAAGACCTGTTATACCTGAGATAATAAAGCAGGCAAAGGTGACAGCGCGGGACAGGGCAAGGGCCATTGAAACCAGAGACATGATATATGTCATATCCCCTGTATTCGAACAAAACAATCTGAAAGGGATATTTTTTGTATCAATCAAAATACATGATATAGCAACTCATTTCCTCGGAAACATAAAATCAGGAAGCAGGGGATATGCATGGCTGATGGATAAAAACGGCACGCTGATTTACCATCCAACACAGCCGGACATGGTCGGCGGAAATATCTATAAGGCGGAGACTAAATGTTTTAGATGCCATGTTAGCTTTGACCTTGAAAAAAAGGTTATAGAAGGTAAAACAGGTAATTACGGCAGATATATAGCGCCAACAGGGGAAGACAAAATCATCGCCTTTTCCATTGCGAATATGGACAATATCTCATGGATAATTGCTGTATCAGCGCCATATTCCGAGGTGACTCAGGCGATAAGGCAGAGCACAAGGATTTACTCATATCTTATAGTCTCCATCTTTATCACAACAAGTTTAATCTCGGCTTTGCTGATTGTATTCAATAAGAGAAGGATAAAGGCAGAGGAGGCTGCAAAGAGAGAGAAGGAACTGGAGAAATATGCGCTTATACTTGAGAGCAGGGTCAGGGAGAGGACAGCAGAGCTCATCACCGAAAAGGAAAAACTGAACACTATTGTAAGCGCCATGGGAAGCGGGATTGTCCTGCTTGATAATATGGGAAAGATTCTGTGGTCTAATGAGAAGATGAAGGAAATGGTCGGCCATAATATCATGGGAATGTCATGTGAAGATTTATGCGCTGACTGCTCTATCCTTTTTGATACGCAAGTCAGGGATATTAACACGGCAATAATGTCTGATCTTTTTGGACAAAAAGGCAAATATTTTCAGGTGACCAATGCTCCGATAAAAGGAGCAAACGGAGAAGTGCATGGATATATAAGACTCATACAGGATGTCACAGAAATGAAAAAGATGGAAGAGCAGATAATAAACTCTGAAAAACTTGCATCCATCGGCAGGCTTGCCGCAGGCATTGCGCATGAAATAGGAAATCCGCTGACGTCAATCTTCTCTTTTGTCCAGATACTCAGAGAAATGGAAGACAGCGAATTCAAAAAAGAAAGCCTTGATACGATTTATTTTCACATCAACAGGATTTCAGAAATCCTGAAACAGCTTTCCGGTTTTTCTAAAATGCCTGCAGGCGAGGCAAGCAAATGCCGGATAAACGATATCATAGAAACCTCTCTTAACCTCATTCAATATGATAAAAAAGCAAAGAACATATCCATTGTAAAAGAACTTTCGCCGTCTCTGCCGGATGTGGTTTGCAGCGGCAACCAGCTTTCGCAGGTATTTGTCAATCTCACCTTAAACGCTATGGACGCGATGCCTGACGGAGGCACGCTTACCATAAAAAGCATGGTGAAAGGCAATAATATTGTTATCCAGTTTAAAGACACAGGCGTGGGCATTACAAAAGAAGACATGACAAGGGTCTTTGATCCGTTTTATTCAACCAAAGAAAAAGGCACTGGGTTAGGGCTTGCGGTAAGCTATGACATAATAAAGAAGATGAACGGAGCTTTAGATATTGAAAGCGAGATCGGCAAGGGGAGCGTATTTACGATAACAATACCGTACAACTGATAGCTCATGGCTCGTAGCTCATAGCAAATGGCTCATAGTAATAAGGGCAGAAAAGATGAAAAAGGTAAAATTTAGTTTTGAGGATTTAGAGGTTTGGCAAAAAGCTGTTGAATTTGCAGACGGGGTAATATCTCTTGTTGAAGAAATTCAAACCGACCGCAAGCATTTTCGTTTAATAGAACAATTAGAGGCCTCTTCTACTTCGGTGGCTTTAAATATTGCAGAAGGCAAAGGACGATATTCTCAAAAAGAATTTGTCCAGTTTCTCTATATCGCCCGTGGTTCTTTATATGAAACTATTACTTTATTAACTATCTTTCAACGAAAGAAATGGATTGAGAGCGTTCAGTTTGAAGAAATGAAAGCCTTTGGAGATGAAATTGGTAAGATGCTTTCCTCTCTGATAAGATCTATAAAAAATAATATTTCAGTGAAACAATGAGCTATAAACTAAAGCTATGAGCTATCAGCTATGAACTATCAGCTAATTTTATGAGACCGAAGATATTAATCGTAGATGATGAACCCGATATATGCAGGGCGCTTGAATTCCTGCTCAAAGGCGAGGATTATGCCGTAAGCTCTGCGACGAGCGGTGAAGCCGCAATAGAAAAGCTTAAAGCAGAGGGCTTTGATGCAGTGCTCACGGATATGAAGATGGGAAGGCTTGACGGGATGCAAGTGCTGGAAAAAATAAAGGAGCTGAGCCCTGATACACCTGTGATAATCATGACAGCCTTTGCCTCCGTGGAGTCTGCGGTAGAGGCAATGAAAAAAGGCGCATCTGATTATGTTGTCAAACCGTTTCTTAACGAAGAAATAAAACTGACAATAAGAAGGACGCTGGAGCAGAAAAGGATAATTAAAGAGAACATTGCCCTCAAACAGCAGATAAGCCAGAGGATGACCTGCAAGGATTTTGTCGCCAATTCGGAATCCATGCTGAAAATCCTTGAGTCCCTTGAAAAAGTAATCCCTACTAAGAGCAATATATTTTTTTTAGGAGAGAGCGGAACAGGGAAAGGCCTCCTTGCAGAACTTATACACTGCAACAGCCCGAGGCGCGACAAGCCGTTTATCTCTATAAACTGTTCGGCAATTCCCGAGGGGCTCCTTGAGTCAGAGCTTTTCGGCTATAAAAAAGGCGCTTTTACCGGCGCTGTGTCTGATAAGCTGGGGCTTATACCTCTTGCCCATCAGGGGACACTATTTCTTGACGAGATAGGCGACATGCCTGTTAATCTGCAGGCAAAACTCCTGAAGGTTCTGGAGACAGGCGAGGTTTATCCGCTTGGAGACACGAGGCACAGAAGTGTTGATATAAGGATAATCTCGGCAACCAACACAGACATAGAAAACAGGCTGAAAGAAGGAAAGTTCAGAGAGGACCTTTATTGGAGGCTGAATGTTATAGAGATAAAGATACCGCCATTGCGCGAAAGAAGAGATGAGATAGAAATGCTGGCAAAACATTTCATAACAAAATTCTCGGAAGAACACAAGAAAAATATAAAAGGAATGGGAAAATATGCCCTCCCTTTACTGCTTGAATATCAATGGCCGGGGAATGTGAGAGAACTCAGCAATGTTATAGAAAGAGCGGTGGTGCTTGCGGAGGGCGATTATATAACTGCTGATAACTTGCCTGATAAATTAAGAAAGGCTGAACAGGGAGAAGAAAAATCTGATAAATCTTCTAAGCTGAAACTGCATTTAAGCGATTACGAGAGAAAACTTATACTGGAAACATACGGGCTGCATAATAAAGATAAAGAAGAAACAGCTAAGGCGCTCGGGATAGACCTTGCAACTCTTTACAGGAAAATTAAAAAGTACGGGATAGAGGAATGAAGAAGGCATTTTATATCGGAGTTATAGCAGGTGGCATATTGGGGGTCACTGTTGCCCTCGGCATGGACGTCCTCCTTGGAAACAGGCTTGGCGGCGGATGGGCTGAGGCAGTGGCAAATGATATAAACCGCCTGTTCAATGCCGGCCTTCCGAGCAACCATTATGTTGTGTTTGCCGGAGTTGTGTTTGCCATCAGCATTATAGTGGCGCTCGGCGCTCTCATGGGCGGAGTTTTCAGCCTGACAGTTGCCTATTTTTTTAAAACACTTACTAAAGAAAAGGGCAGTTAATAGTGCCAGCGAACAGTGTCAGCAGGAAGAAAGATAACTTCTCTGACACTGGACGCTGACACTAAAACAGTTGCCGGCTTATCACTTATGGCATTTTCCGCAGTCTGAGACAGAAGATGCTGTTTTCCCATCATGGCATTTCCCGCAGGACTTTCCTTCGTACATGGCGTCCATCTTCATTTTGCTTCCGCCTTTTTGCATCACAAAAAGTTTTTTGTGGCAGTCATCGCACTTAAATGCGCTTGCATGGAAATCATGGCTGAAATTTACCGGCGCAGCGCCCTTGGGTTTATAAATAAGAGGCGTTTTAGGCGCGGGAACTTTTGCATGGCATTTTAGACATTCAGATGATGCAAATGCCTTTTTCCCGTTGTGGCACGCTCCGCAGTACTGTCCCTGATAAATCGCTTCCATTGTCACTTTAGTCTTGCCGCTTTTCATCGGGAAGACATTTGCATGGCATTCATCACAGCCGAAGGACTTTTCATGGGAAGCATGGCTGAATTTAACAGCAGAGTCGCCGGAGCCTATGGTTATAGGCTGCTTTGGGCCTGCGGGAACGCTTGCCGTAGAGACAGTTTTTTGTTTAGAAGCAGCATAGCCTTTCACGCCTATATGGCACCGTGCGCACTGGGTATTTGATGCGAACGCTGTCTTTCCGTTATGGCACGCGCCGCAATATTTGCCCTTGTAAAGCGAGTCCATATTAAAGTCACTTTTTTCCTGTGCCTTTAGCGCCTTAGGATCAAAAAGGCCGCTGTGGCACGCATCGCAGTCTAATTTTTTACCTTCCACATGGGCTTTATGACTGAATATTACGGACTTAACAGGTTTTGTATAGACAATATCTCCCCCGTACAATACGTCTTCTGCCGCGTTCAGAACGGTATTTTCAACGAAAAGGATTGTTGCAAGAGAAACAAACAAGGCTGCTAATATCAGTTTTTTCATGTGTTAATCCTTCCTTTTCAGGTATTATCCCTTCATGTAAAATATATTTGGTTTGGCCCCTATCTCGGGGCGAAGCACCCAAACAGGTTTTGCAATCTGATGGATAAGCTTATAGACCTCACTGTTAACATCTGACAGTTCTCCGAATATCCGGACGCCTGCAGGACATGCTGCCGCGCATGCAGTCAGCTTCTCGCCCTTTGAAAGACGGGTGTCAAAGCAGAAGTTGCATTTGTCAATGGAATGTTTTTCTTCATTAAAATACCTTGCATTATACGGGCAGGCAACAACGCATGTTTTGCAGCCGATGCATTTCCCGTATTCCATCATCACGATGCCGTTCTTTTTATCCTTGTAGGTCGCTCTTGTCGGGCATGCCCTGACGCACGGAGGATTATTGCAGTGATTGCACAGGACAGGGATAAATTCTTTTTTCTGGCCTATGGCGTCAGGAACCTCTTTTTCAAGTATCATCGTGCGGTAGCCATAATCAGGAACATTGTTAGTTATTACGCATGCCTCCATGCAGAGTTCGCAATCAATACAGCGGTCCTGACGGATTACCATGCTGTAATGGGGCTTATAAGGATATTTCTCGGAAAATTCCTCGGGAGACGCAAATACCTTGTTCATGTTTGAAACCACGGAAAGGATGGTCCCGCCTGCAAAGATTCCGCTTATAGCCAGCCCGATTTTCAAAAACTCCCTGCGCTCTATCGGAGAGACTGTTTTTATGTCGTCTTTTTTTAAGGTTTCAAGGTCTGTTTTATTCATGTTCATAGCGCCCACTCTCCTTTAATGTATTTCACTTTTATGTCCTGAGAAGATTTTTTCACCTATAAGAAAGGCCGTAGCAACGACGCCAAAGCCTCCTGCCACAACCATAATCTCATGGAAAGACGGTATATATGGAAGCAGGTGCAAGGATTCTTTCACTCCCAAATCGTGGTATGACGGCACAACCTGTCCTATTACAACCAGGTCGTATCTCATCACGAAAATTCCGGTTATCATCAGAAGAGATGCCGTGAACATCATGCCGAGGTTTTTCCATCTGGAATAAAGAAGAAGGACAAACGGCCCTGCCATGCCTATTAAAACCTCAAACAGCCAGAAATTTAAGGCATAAGGCCCTGTCAGCAGCGCCTTGATGGCCTCAACTTTTCCAGGAGAGGCGACAAGCCCTGTGATTATCTTCCATGTTGTGAAGAACATTAGCACTGCAAGCAAAAGCGTGGAGAGCTTGCCAACGACTTCCATTGCGCGTTCCATAGGCTTGTCCATTCTTTCATTGTTGACCTTATATCCGAGCCATGTAAAAAAGATTATTGCCGCGCAGCCTGACGCCATGGCAGAGAGAATGAAATATATCGGCATATACGGGCCATACCAGTATTCACGGGCATGCAGCATTCCGAATATGGCGCCCAGATTACTGTGGGCTGCGATACCAGAGAGCAGGCCCGAAAGCCCTGCATACATGGCGAGCTTATGCTTTTCTATCAAAAGGAATACAAATTCTACTGCCATAAAGAACATATATGCTCCATAAAGAGTTCCCATCCACCAGATGTTTGAGGTCAGGTTGGGCGAGATGACATTATAGAGAGCCATCCTGAAGGGGTTTTCAACATCAAAAAACAGGACGATAAACCCTCCGAAGATTGTTACAACCGACAGGAAGACAGAACGCTTGGCAATAGGCATAAAATCTTTCAGGCCGAATACATGGCCGATAGAAGACACAATGCAGAGCCCTGTGGATGTTACAACAAAGAACACGTAAGTTGATATCAGGATACCCCATGGTATTTCACGCGTTACATTGTATGTGTGCCTGTATCCGGTGTTTATGGCGTTCAGCGCTGCCATTGAAGATACAAAAACAATAAGGCCTGTTATGGCCAGCAGCACATAAAAAGACCTGCTGCCTGATAAAAATCCGACAATGTTGGAGTACCAGCTCGCCACAACCGACGAGTCAAATGATTTTGCCAGATCCTTTGCTATTTCCGAAACCTTTGGAGCTTTTGGTTCATTCGGCATGTGTGTTTTCCCTCCTTATATCAACTCTTAACTTGCTTTTTTGTCTCCAAGAATCTTTAACTCTTTATTTACTTCTTTATACGGCGAGCTGTCCATAATTAAAATCTCGCCATACTTGTTCTGGATATCCAATAATTCCTCCAGCGTATTTAGCACCATAACCCATTCTTTGCTCTTCTGTTTCTTTTCACAGACCACCATGCCGTTTTCCTCCCTATGGTTCGCGCCGTCTTCCATCCAGTCTTTGTACCACACCTTTTTTTTTGCCTCTTCAAGCGTGCTCACCATCCTGTAATCAAGCGGAGTTATCTCTTCTTCTATTGCCTCATCGCACGGTTTTCTGGGTCCTGTCAGGCCTACCTTCTTACTGCTCACTATAAATTTCATAGTTTCTTCTCCATTGCGGCGTTGCTGTTTTATTTATAAACAGTATAAAAAATCTCTTCTTATTCTTACAACAGTAAAAACCTTCACCCTTTTGTCAAAAGGGTGAAGGTTTACGTCTGCTCACGTATCTTGTATCATGAGAGATTAATTATGCGCTTCCCGGACTTCTGCTGCTGCATGCCTGCTGCCTTTCACGGCGTCGGCTATAAATCCCAAAGTCCATCCTGCTATGCCTGTGCCGAGAACAAACACCATTGCTGAAACAAGGATTCCCATTATCATAGACGCCGCCACTATTATCCTCGGCAGAATTGCCGCGCTGACGGGCCCGCCAAATATAGTGTTTGCAATCTTTAGCCCGATTACACCACCAATTACCGACCCGCTGAACAATCCCACAAGCACAAAGAGAATAATTCCTGCGCCTGTTCCTACGTATAACCCCTTGCCTGCCATTCCTCTTGTTGTATTCATTTTGCCCTCCTTTTTTAAAGTTTGCAACGCATGATGCGCTGCATAACTATTTTGTTTTTACTGAAGGTTCCAGTTCGCCTGCTCTGCTGTATCTCACCGCGTCAACAACATATCCTCCCAGCCAGCCAACCAATGATGCTCCTATCACAAAGACTATGCCGGATATGATTATGCCGAACAGCATAGAGGCCCCGACTATCAGCCTTGGCAGTAACGCTATTCCTACAGGCGTGCCGTATATTGCGGACGCAATTTTCAGTCCGAGGACGCCCCCAATGAATGAACCCGGAAGCAATCCAATTAACGCGAATAGTACAAGACCGATTCCAGTTCCTATGTATAAACCCTTTTTTGCTGTTTCCCGCGTTTTCATCTCTTCATACCTCCTTTCTTCGTGTTCTTACTTAAGGAAATGCATCTTCCATGCCAACCGCTAACTCATTGTTTTTAAAAGATTCAGATTTTAAAAACCTTTGCAAACTTGCAAAAGTTTTTCAGGAATTTTGCGGGAATGCAAAAGGCTGCCCACTCTATCTATGAGGCTGACAGCGGACAGCTATGAGCTAATAAATGAAGCGTTTCGGGTCCTTAGGAGCGTGGCACTTACTGCAAAGAGCAGGAGCCCTGCTTTTTCCTATAACCCATGAATGGGGTTTATGGCAGTCAAGGCAACTTAATCCTTTTTTCATGTGAAGTCCATGCTGTCCAACAGATGCTTCATTGCTGTGGCATTCACCAAGGCATGAGCCGGAAGCAGGTTTTATCTTTCCATGCGGCTTGTGGCATTGATGGCAGAGCAGGTTAGACATCGGCGCCTTTGTGATGACTCCTGCATGACATTTTATACACCTGTCTTTCGGTATCATTGACGGTGTTTTCTCTGAGAAAGAATGGCATTTCAGGCATGAGAATGCCTCCATGCCGATTCCATGAACGCCTTTGTCTTTATGGCAATCCTGGCAGGCATTTTCATTTGGATGGAAATCATGCACCGTGCCCTTATGGCATATCTTGCACTCAAGGCTCTGCATGAATACATGCCGTGCATGGCCGTAAGATTTTTTAAGGGTTACAGATCCCTGAGAGACTTCGCTTACGTGACATTTCCTGCATTCCTGCCATGGTTTTTCCCTGCCGTGCGTTTGCGAAAAGTTTTTGTTGTTACCCTGAACTACATAAGTAACAAGCAGTTGATTCTGTTCAAGGATGCTCAGGTGGTGGCAGGACTGGCAGACAATATCGCGGTGCTTCCCCTTCTGCCATTCCGTAAAAGCTTCTTTCATGAGATGGCATGAGGCGCAATACTGGGGGTCGTCCTGAGTGTAGCGGTAGTATTTATATCCGACAACGGCTCCGAGAACTGAGACGATAAGAATGGCAATGAGAATAAAGCCTTTCGCTTCTTCAACGCACTTAACGATGCTGTCTATCACATTTCTGATTTTGCGCACTGTAAGAAAGCTATCCCCTGGCTGTTGCCATGTTTTCAAGAGTTCTTAGTTTTGTTATCCTGCCGGCTTTGATCCAAGTGCTGAAAATTGGACTGTATCGCATTGCTTCATATTATAAGAATAATGAAGTAAAATATAAATAGGCTAAATCTAAATTATTGGAGGTAGACGCCATGATGTCAAATATGCCGGTAGATATAGGCAAAGTTAAAAAGAGCGATTTGGTTAAGGAGATACTCCGCGTGGGAATGATAGCGGAGCTGGACGCAATCAGCCTTTATGAGCAGCTTGCCGCAATGACAGACAGGGCAGACATCAAAAAGGTTTTTCTTGATATTGCCAGGGAAGAAAAGACCCATGTGGGAGAATTTCAGGAATTGCTCTTACGTGAAGATAAAGAGCAGGTTGCGGAGATGAAAAAAGGTAAGGAAGAGGTAAGGGAGATTACGGGGAAGTAAGGATATTTGACAGCGTCCCGATAAAATCGGGACGCTGTATTCTGTTTTATTTCAGTAGCAGTTCTTCTGCGACGGCAACGCCTGCGCCGAGCTTCACGGGATGACCCATTCCTTTTAATGTCATTTCCACGCCTGCAATCGCAGTAATCACGTCAAAGGTGTCTGCATAGCCGAGATGCGCTATCCTGAATATCTTGCCTTTTGCCTGCCCCTGTCCGCCCGCAGCAGTGATGCCGTATTTTACGCGAAGGTTTTTATATATTTCCTGGCCGTCAAGGCCTTTTGGCGCATTTACAGCAGTGACTGAATTTGAAGGAGATTCTTTTGTGAACATCTCAAGCCCTATTGCCTTCACCGCCTCTCTCGTTGCGTGGGCAAGCGTCTCATGCCGTTTGAATGCATTCTCAAGCCCTTCTTTCTGAAGAATCTTGATGCACTCATTCAGGCCTATGATAAGCGTGACAGGAGATGTGAAATTCGTCTGATTCTTTGCAAGAGATTCGCGCTCCTTCTTGAAATTGAAATAGAATTTTGGTGATGTTGATTTCTCGGCAAATTTCCATGCCTTTTCGCTCACTCCGACAAATGCCAATCCCGGAGGAAGCATGAGCCCTTTCTGTGAGCCTCCGATAAGGACATCAATCCCCCATTCATCCATCTTGAGGTCGTGTGCAACCAATGCAGAGATGGCGTCAACTACAAATATCGTGTTTTTGCATTTTTTTACGATAGAGGCAAGCGTCTTAATATCGTGATATACGCCGGTTGAGGTCTCTGATGCCTGAACAAAAACTCCCTTGATTGACGGGTCTTTTTTTAAAGCCTTTTCCACGTCTTCAGGTTTGACCGCATACCCCCAGTCAATCTTTATCTCTTCAACATAGAGATTGTATGCCTTGCAGATCTTGGTCCATCTCTCTCCGAAATTTCCCGCATTGATTACAAGGGCCTTATCTCCGGGGCTGAAAAAATTATTTACCGAACCGACCATGCCTCCGGTTCCCGTAGAGCAGATTATAAGCACGTCGTTCTTTGTCTGGTAAAGCCACTTTAAGCCGTTTTTGGCTGCATCAAGCACCGGGAGAAAATCAGGCGAACGGTGATGTATTATCGGCATTGCCATGGCAAGCAATGCCTCTGAAGGCACAGGAGTAGGCCCTGGCGCTAAAAGGTAACGTTTTAACATGAAAGACCTCCTTAGGTTTAAGTGGAGAAATAGTTTAAACTTTAAGTATTATCAGAGTCAAGAACAGCTCTGCGCAGGGCAC
>QZJQ01000054.1 GCA_003599795.1 Nitrospiraceae bacterium | reverse complement strand
CAGGGTTTGAGATGCAGAAATTCGCAAGGAACTGGCTGTAGCTGAAAAGAAGAGATATTGGTGTTATGTCAGTCTTCAGCTTGTCAATATAATCAGGATTGTTAGCGGAGAATGTAGTAAGGCTTTTAAATGCCCTTTCAGGATCAGGCGTTGAGTGCGCCGCGTCTCTGAGTATTTTTTCCATAGGTAATTGTTGCACGAAACAGAGGGTTTCAACAAGAGGGAGTATGTGGTATCTGCAAAAAGTGAAAATGAATCCTATTTGAAAATTCCTGTCGCCATATGCCATAGATTTGATTTATACTTTATAAAAGACACTAATAGAATGGAGATGAACCATGTGTGATGTAAATGTATATGTGTTAAAAAACGGCGCGGAAGAACTTTACTTTGAGAATGTTGACACAATAAGACCCGAACAGGGAAAGATTTACCTTAAAAACCTGTTCGGCGAGCAAAAGGTGCTTGAAGGAAATATAAAAGAGATAGCGCTCTTAAAACACAGGATAGTTCTGGAGAAAAAATAAGACATCTCCGGAATTTAACCCTGTGCTATCACTCAGCCTGATTAAACTGCCTCTACAGCTTTTACTTCAGGAATGCTCTTTTTCAATTCTGCTTCAATTCCGCCCTTAAGCGTCATTGTTGACATAGGGCAGCTGCCGCATGCGCCCGTGAGCTTGACCTTTACAATATTGTCTTCTGTTACATCCACAAGCTTCACATCTCCGCCGTCACGCTGAAGGAAAGGCCTCACCCGGTCAATCACTTCCTGTATCTTTGTCTTGTCAAGCATTTAAAACCTCCTCTGAATATTTATTGCCTCATGTTTAATTTTAAACCATTCTCATATCTGGAAGTAATGATATAAATCATATAATTGTAAGAAATGTCAAAACCAAATATAATATAAAAAATCTCATGAAAGTATGCAACAGGAGGAGTCATGTTTCTGCCGTTACTGATAGCAATCCATGTCATCGCAGTAGTTCTCTGGATAGGCGGCGTTGCCTTTGTGACTATGGTAGTCTTTCCTATGATAATGCGGATGGAGAACTCTCTTGAGAAAGTGCTCTTCTTTCAAGGAGTTGAGCACACGTTTGCAAAGATAGCCAAAACCTCGGTGGCGGTTGTTGGCGTGACAGGCGTTCTGCTCCTATATATCACAGGCGAATGGAATGTTATGTTTAAAACCTCAGGCATCGGGCCCACGCTTATGGCGATTGTCTGGCTGTTCTATGTCCTCGTGCTGATGTTTGAAGGCAGATTATTCAAAGCGATATTCAAAGGCGAGGCACAGCAGGATACTGCAAAGGTCTTTTACAGGCTTTCAGTTTTTCATTGGATAATCCTCGGATTGAGCCTGCTTGCAGTAGGCGTAGGCGTATGGGCCGGGCACGGAGGAAGATTTTGATAAAAAATATTTTAGGCTAAAAAATGCCGCAGATCTAAAATTTCATTATCAAGACATGCGCAGTTCCTGTGTCTTTTTCAACTATCTGCATCCTTACCTGCTTCACTGACTTTACTTCACCCGGGAAAAAGATAATCCCGTATGCTAAGGTGTTTGGTTCTATCGGTTTGGATTGAAGCGACTTCTGCTTTAAATCACTAATAATACTCTGCCGCGCCTCATTCGCATCATATCCCTTGGCTCCTCCGATAACAACCCCGCTCGCCGCGCCTACGGCTGCGCCTCTGCCTGTCAATTTTGCCACATCCTGTCCTGTCACAATGCCTATTGCTGCGCCGACTGCCGCTCCTGCGATAGCGCCGAGGAAGCCGTGGTAAGCTCCTTCTTTAAATACCTCTTTTGTCTGGACATATTTCGTTGCGCGCTCGTATGCGATATTGCCGGCAAGAATGGGCCAGAGGTTGCCTTCATTGTCTTCAAGAAATGTCTGCGATGAATTTATCTCAAGCGAGTGTTTACCCTGATTGTCGAATACAACCTGAACAGGCAGCATGCCTGCGGCACGGATATCAAAACCAAATGCTTCCTGAGCCTCACCGGCATCTGCATATGCCTTTGCCCCTACTGTAGCGCCTGCTATATTTTGGGCATTCGGATAGCTGCCGGGCGCCTTGAACGGCAGCGGCTGGGCCTGATAGCTTGCGGTGCAAGAAATCAAAAAAACAGACGAGAAAAGCACAGAAAAAATTTTCATCAGCATCTTTCTTTTTTTCTTCATGGCAATGCCTCCTTGCTCATAAAACAGACTGTTCTTTATCCTTAACTTAAGTATATCACCAAGTTAAGCGTTTATAGCTTCCTGTAATTCAACTTTCTCAATCACTCCCCCACCGATAACAATGTCCTCGTCATAAAAGACTGCGCTCTGTCCCGGCGCTGTAGCCCATTGAGGCTCATCAAAGATAACCTTAACCGTATCTGAATTTTCGCTTAGGTGTATTGCCGCAGGTTCAGGTTTCATCATGGAACGGACTTTGACGGTAAAGCGGTGAACCCCGTTTAGAGATTCATCTCTAACGGGGTGAATAGGAATCAGCCAGTTAAGGCCACTGACTTCAAACTCTTTTATCTTTGCATGTTCCTGAGAGCCGGCATAGACTATATTCTTCTCAGCATCAATCTTCACGACATACAAAGGCTCCTTCGAAGAAATGCCAAGCCCCTTCCTCTGTCCGATTGTGTAATGGTATATCCCTTTATGCTTGCCAAGTATCTTCCCGCCCATGTCCATTATAGGCCCTGATGAATCAGGGTTTATCTTATCTATAAGCCCAAAATAATTTCTGCCTTCAATAAAACATATCTCCTGACTCTCGGGCCTTTGCGCGGCTGGGAGCTTAAGCTCATTTGCGAGTTTTCTTACATCTTCCTTTTTATAATTTCCGAGAGGAAATAAAATCCTCTTAAGCTCTTCCTGCTTCAAGACATAAAGAAAATAAGACTGGTCTTTCTTTGAATCAATGCCTTTTTTTAAGAACTTTGACCCTCTGATACTCTGATGCTCCGGCCCTTCTTGTTCTACTCTCGCATAATGTCCGGTTGCGATGAACTCCGCGCCTCTCTTCTCAGCCTCTTTAATGAGATAGGGGAATTTTATGTATTTGTTGCAGAGTATGCACGGGTTCGGGGTCATGCCCTTTGTGTATGAGTCAATGAAAGGCTCTATCACCTTTTCAAGAAAATCATCTCTGACATCAACCGCGCTGTGAGGGATTCCGAGGTGCGCTGCTGTCTTTGCGGCCTCTTCTATTGCCTGAAGAGAACAGCACGCAGTGAAATTTTTACTCTGCCTTGTTTCCCACAGGATAAAACTCAGGCCCTCAATATCATATCCCTGCTCTTTAAGGAGATACGCTGCTGTTGAGGAGTCCACACCTCCGCTCATTCCGACAATTACCTTTGGCATAGTCTATTATAACCCGACTGATTAAGCGGCTTCTTGATTGCACACTTTTCCGCCTGCGGACTTTTGACTTTTCATTGCGCTGCGAAAATAGAAAGATATTGACAAAAACAATACCTTTTGTGAAAATACTTATGTGGAAATTACATGGTTTGAATGGGACCACTTCAATATAGAACATATTGCACGGCATAACATATCGCCGGATGAGATTGAAGATGTGGCGTTTGATGATGAGCCATGGATAAGGAAAGGCCGTGAGGGAACGCGCTATATGCTTGGATATACGGTTGCCGGACGGTATCTTTTTA
Source organism: Nitrospiraceae bacterium (assembly GCA_003599795.1). Lineage (GTDB taxonomy): Bacteria > Nitrospirota > Thermodesulfovibrionia > Thermodesulfovibrionales > UBA1546 > UBA1546. The sequence continues at coordinate 8,075 of QZJQ01000054.1, read as the reverse complement.
CAGTTTACGCATTAAAGGGAAAAGGCATTGCAAGAGTAATTACTGCAATAGACATGGATGAAAAAACAAGAAAACTGTATAAGAAAAGAGGCAAATAATGAAGAAAATTCCTAAATTCAAGACAGAGGGTGAAGAGATAAAATTTTGGGAAACACATTCCATTGCAGACTACTGGGATGAACTGGAGGAGGGCAAAGATATTTTCAAAAGGCCGAAACTCACGCCGGTCACACTGAAGTTTGACCCGCTTGTTTTGAAAAAAATCCAGATGCTTGCGCGAAAAAGAGGAATCTCCTATAACGCCTACATACGGTATCTTGTTGCCAAAAGCGTTGAAAAAGAAATGCTTCCGGCAAACTGTTAAAAAATTTTTGCGCTCCCTCGTTAGCCCGCCTGTTGCAGTGTAAGCGAAGAGTCGCTGGGGTGACTGCACTATGGAACTATGGGCGCTTTCGCATTTTTTCTTTCTTGCTCTCTGCGCGGGGGATGATGGGGATATTTTTATCATTAATTAAACTACGGGAGGCGTCCTCATGTTTCACAGTTTTCAAATTTATCATTTTCCCGAATCGCGAACGGTCGGACAGGACATCGCTGGACATAGCTTAATCAAACACAAACACGTTATCAAGGGCAACCCAAACAACCCAATATATGCAACCATTTCAGGTCCGCGATAGCTCCATGTCCACAGCCATGTTGGAATCACGCTTGTAGCATAAATCAAAACTACAAGAATTCTCTTTCTCTTGAACCTTGTGGCAAATAAGAAATAGAGGATGATTGCAATATGAATAATCGCTGATGAAAAGAGAACGTAAACAACCATAGGGTCACCATGTGCATAACATACGCCAGGCAGACAAAATACAATCATCAACAACGACAATAAACATATGTACAGTTTAATGTCCTTTTTGTGCATCGTAGTTAACTCCTCTTCTCTCCCCAAAAGAAACTTGTGGATACTTCCCATATTTTCTTTATGTTATATTTCAAAATACCACCGTAACTCCCCTTGACTCATAGAGTAAGGTATCAGGATTCATAACAATTTTTCAAGGAGATTTCCTCTCTTCCGTAACCGTCTCCAGCGCACTATATAGCCCTTTAATAAACTCCGCCATTTTTTTATAATCAAGTTTTTCCGCTGTGTCGCTACCTGCGTGGTAGTGAGGATTTCTGTAGAATGCAGTATCAGTAATCATGAATGCATGATAGCCGGATTTCCAGAATGACATGTGGTCTGAAAAATCAATTCCAGGCACAAGTGATATGGTGTTGATGGATTCTACAGGCAGGGATGATGATTTTTGAAATGCCTCTTTAATTTTCATTGTGAACTTCCGCGAGCCGATGTCTCCGACAAACGAAAGAAAGTTTCCTTTCTTAGGGAAAAACCATTTGAAAAACGGAAGTGGATAATACTGGCATCCGTCCTTATCGCAGAAATACCCTATCATCTCAAGGGATATCATGCCCTCAATTTTTGTGCCTTCTCTCTTAAGGCTTTCAGCATAAACATAACTTCCCATATTCTTTGTCCTGAAAAAAGGCGGCTCTTCCAAAGCGAACGCGACAAGGCGGATTGTGTACGGCAGCGGCTTTTCAGAGGCGAGACGCGCAAGTTCAAGAATCCCTGCGACCCCGCTTGCATTGTCATCAGCGCCCGGAGTGCCGGCTATTGTGTCGTAATGCGCTCCGATGACAATGATTTTATCTTTATCGGATGTGCCTTTAACCTCTGCCTCTATGTTGTAGTAGGTTTTATTTTCAACTGTGAACGACTGTTTTTTGACATCGCACTTGTAAGAGCGGAATTTTTCTTCTATGTAATCAGCGGCCTTGTTGAGTTTTTCCGTGTCAAGATAATTTCTGTCGCCGATTGTCTCAGAAAGGAATACTATGTGGGATTTAAGGTTTGTCTCTAAAATATCCATAGCTGATGCATTTACATAAACTGCAACGAAAAGAGTTAATATTAATGCCTTCAAAAAACACATTCAAACTGGATTCCCCGATTAAATCGTGGAATGACATTTTTTACTTGGGATTCAACTTTTAACTCTTAACTTTCAACTCCTAATTTTCTGAATTACCCCACTTTTATCTTCCAGCCTGTCCCGTCTTTCTTATCCTCAAGTATTATCCCTTTTTCATCAAGCTCTTTTCGTATCGCATCTGCCGCTGCCCAGTCTTTTTTCTGCCTTGCCTCTTCCCTTGATGTTATCCTGTTCAGAATATCTTTTTCCGTAAGAGGAATTTTTTTGGTTTTCATCAATGCTGTCTGCCATTCATCAGGTGTTTTTCTGAAGATGTTCAGCACACCGCCTGCCTCTTTTAAAAGTTCCATTGTCTTTGAAACAAGCTCTTTTGCCTTTTGGCCTGATGGCTTGCTGTCAAGATATTTGTTTGCTTCCCTTATGAGTTCAAAAATATGCCCCACAGCAAGGGCGGTATTGAAGTCATCGTCCATTGCTGTCAGGAATTTATCTCTGAATGTCCTCACCGTTTCTTCAAATGCCTTCTCAAGTGCTGATGTTTTCTCTCCTGCGCCGTCGCCGCTTAGAAAATCAGAAATCCTTGAGAGGGTCGTGTAATATCTGTCAATGGAAACCTCTGACTCTCTGAGCTGTTCGTCAGAGAACTCTATCGGGCTTCTGTAATGAGTTGACAGGATAAAGAATCGCACAACCTCAGGGTCATATCGCTCAAGTACCTCTTTGATAGTGAAAAAATTTCCAAGCGACTTTGACATCTTCTCCTTGTCAATAGTGATAAAGCCGTTATGCATCCAGTATTTCACAAACGGTTTGCCTGTAAAGGCCTCTGACTGCGCCATCTCATTTTCATGATGGGGAAAAATCAGGTCCGCGCCTCCGCCGTGAATATCAAAGCTTTCAGCAAGATGTTTCAGCGACATTGCAGTGCATTCAATGTGCCATCCGGGCCTTCCCTTCCCCCACGGGCTTTCCCAGAAAGGCTCGCCTTCTTTTGACGCCTTCCAGAGCGCAAAGTCCATCGGGTCTTTCTTTCTTTCGTCCACTTCAACCCTCGCGCCTGCCATCATGTCTTCCTTATCCCGCTTTGAAAGCTTCCCGTATTCAGGAAATTTATTCACCTCAAAATAAACGCTTCCGTCCCTATCGTAGGCATATCCTTTTTCAATAAGCCCCTTAACAATCTCTATTATCTCTTTTATATGCTCTGTTGCCTTTGGCTCTATGTCAGCGCGAGCTACTCCGAGGCTGTCCATGTCGCTGTAGAATTCCTCCGTGTATTTCCCTGCGATCTCATTCCACGGAATTCCCTCTTTCTTTGCCCTGTTGATTATCTTGTCGTCAATATCAGTGAAATTCCTCACGAACGTCACATTAAAACCTCTGTGCCTGAGGTATCTCTGAATCACGTCAAACACTATCGCGCTTCTTGCGTGCCCGATATGGCAGCTGTCATACACAGTAACGCCGCAGACGTACATATTCACCCTGTCTTTATTCAGAGGGATAAAGTCCTCTTTTTCTGCCGTAAGGGTGTTATAGACCTTCATCTTTCCTCCTGTCTTCTGAGCCTTCTCTGCTGCCTCTATCTTCTTTGTAAGGGCATCAACGTGTGACTCCAGTTCTTTCAGCTTTTCTGAAATAGGGTCAGGGAAGTAGTCATAGAACTCGACAAGCCCCTCTTCCGTGGTCATTCTTATAACCTTTTTTCTTGTCACCCTTCCGGGCACTCCGACAGAGATGGAGTTATCTGGCACATTTTTAAGTATCACAGAGTTTGCCCCTATGACAGAGTTGTCTCCTATCTTTATCGCGCCGAGTATTTTTGCTCCTGCGCCTATGGTAACGTTATTGCCGAGGGTGGGATGCCTTTTGCCTTTTTCTTTTCCCGTGCCGCCTAATGTCACGCCCTGATACAGGAGAACATTTTCCCCAATCTCAGATGTCTCTCCTATCACAACACCCATACCGTGGTCAATGAAAAGTCCGGGGCCTATCTTTGCCGCAGGGTGTATCTCAATTCCTGTTAAAAATCTTCCAATATGAGAGAGAAAACGCGGTATGGCGGGAAGGCCCAAATTCCAGAGCAGGTGGTTAATCCGATGGAGAAAAATTGCATGGAATCCCGGATAGGCAAAAATCACCTCAAGCCCGTTTTTTGCAGCGGGGTCTTTCTCAAAAACAGCCCTGAAATCACGCCCTATGTCTGCCCGGAAACCCATGGGGGTATTATACAATAAAAAATTACTCCGCAGCATTGATATGAGGGGTTGTTTTGAGTGACTTCCGGGATTTTTGTTATTATATGTTTATGAGTATAATTAACAATTCTTCCTCAGAACTCAGACAGATGATTGCCGATTACATGGAAAACGGTTTCCTTGAAAACATCATTGACATGTTCAAGTATGACAACTCGCTCTATTCTTTAGTCGGCGAACTCATGACAGATGAAAGGGTGAGGGTGCGGCTCGGCATGTCTGCATTGGTGGAAACGCTTAAGGAAGAAGACCCTGAAAATATTTATTCTGCCATAGTGAATATCGTTCCGCTCCTAGGACACAACGAGCCTGTCATAAGAGGAGACGCAGCATATCTTCTCGGCATCATCGGGCACGAAGAGTCTATCCCTTTGCTTGAAAAAACAGCAGGCGATGACACAAACGCAGAAGTAAGGCTCATTGCAAAAGAAGCGATAGAAGAGATTCGGAATCAATTTTAATTTTTTACTTCATAAACAGGAAAAACACGTTTACAAAATAAATAGGCCTGCCACCATATGTTTGCTCCTGAATGACTTAAGATTTATATGTCTGTTTCAAGAACAATCCTGACAAGCTCGTTTTTTTGCAGATGAGTTTCAATGCTCACCGAAGCAGTACCGTCTCCGTTATCCCTAATCCTGCTGATTTTTGCTTGATGTTCTTTGGCCTGCCCTCTGGTTGATATGCTGACCGCCTTAACTTTATATTTATCCGCGTCCGTGCGCGGCATTTTAAAAACAAGATTCCTTATATGAATATCCGCATGCGATGTATTTGAAACCTCTATCTCTGCTTTCTGTTCAAAGCCGTCATTGCCTGAGATATTCCGTACATGCAGGTTATAAGGCGCAATCACATCAATGAACATATCTTTCTCTTTTATCCTGACAATCAGGTAGTGCAGGAATCCGCCTTTTGAAGGAGATTGATAGAGCGGTGAACCGCCTCCGCCGGTGATAAAGTATTTTATCCCGTCCTTCACCGTCTCGCTGGAAAGGTGCTCGTGCCCTGCAAAAACCGCCCTTACCCCGTATTTTTTGAAAAGACTATGGATGCTATCCCTATTGGATTTATCCTTAAAAGATTTGCCCTTGTTTAAATCTGCATCAATCGCAGAAAAAAGCGGCCTGTGCATAAATACAAAGATGTTTTCTGCATTTTTATTTGCTTCAATGTCTTTTTCCAGCCACCTTAACTGCTCTCCCTGTATAGTCCCTTCTTTGCCTGTTTCATCCGTATCGAGAAAAATGAAGTGCGAATTAGCGTAATCAAAAGAGCCGTAAAGATTTCCAAAGCGGCCTTTTATATAATTTTCTCTCTCAAGGCTGCCGCCCACCTCATGGTTGCCGATAACATTAAAGAACGGCGTATCCAGCGGTTTTATTCTACTCAGGAAATAATCAATCTCATTTTTAAATCTCTGAAAAGAACCTCCGTATCCGTAATATGCATCTCCGATACTTAAAATAAAAGAAGGCGCTATCATGTTCATCTCATCAAGCATTTTCAAAAATGCCTCTGAATACGGCCTGTCTCTGCGTGAAGGCCTGAAGTCTCCGAACACGGCAAAGGTGAATTCTCCTCCTGAGTGCTGTGCAAGCGTTACCGCATTAAGATGGGTAAAAGGCTTGTCGCTTACAGCAAAAGATACGCCTGCTGAAAGGAGCAAAAGAATGATGATAATCTTCAGGATCAAGTTTTGTCTCTGCATAATATTTAATTTCCACGAACTCCGTTATTTAAATGATTACGGTAATTATAAAACAAAAATTGCGGAAATAGTTTGTCCTATATCTCTTTTACGATACCGCAATGACGGGTTCTTTTACATGCGCAATAAAAACCGGGGTTGCAAAAATCAGGATTGCCGCCATTATCCAGAAGGAATAGAGATAATCAAATCTTGCTATAAGAATGCCTGCAACTATCGGCCCTGATGCATGGCCGATGTCAAAGATGGTTCCGAATGTCCCCATTGCAGTCCCGAAATGTTTTTCCTTGCAGATGTCCGCAACTAAAGCTGCAGATGATGAGGTTACAAACGCCTCTCCTAAGCCAAAGACAATGGCAGCAAGCATGAGCAGATAAAAATCCTTAAGCAGCGGCACGGAACCGAATGATACGGCGCAGAGCAGCATCCCGATTGTGATGAGGGGCTTCCTGCCGTATCTGTCCGAGGTCTTTCCCATAATAGGTTTTGAGAGGATTGTTACAAGCACCTGGATTCCCCAGAGTAAACCGGCTTGAAATTCATTGAGCCCTGCGACAGTTACGGCATATACAGGAAGAAACGCCTCCAGCGCTCCGACTGTCATGTTCTGAAGCCCTTCCATATTGGAAGTTATCAATACGCGTTTATCGCTGGCAACTTCTTTTATCCCTGCAAGGAATCTTCCATACGACTCCTTAAGGCTTTTCACTTGTTCTACTTTTTCACTGTGAGTCAGGAGTTTCAGCGCAATGAGAAGTGACAACATGCCAGCAATTCCGCTCACAATATAGACTGTCTGAAATTCAGCAAGGGACGGGCTTCCTGCAGACATGCTATACAGAATAAAGCCTCCGACCGGCGCGCCTACGAGATTCCCGATTATGGTTACAGCTGAGAACCACGAAAGCATTTCTCCCTTTTTCGCTCCCGCAACATCTATAACAACAGCCATTGAAACAGGCCCGTATATTGCCGTGGCAAAGCCGTGAATAAACCTGATGAGTATTAGCAGGCTGTAGTCCCTGATAAATAGATAAGCAAAAGGCACAACCGCAAATACAACAAGTCCGATGAGCATCGTCTTCTTTCTGCCTATCACATCAGATAAGGCTCCGACGGGGAGCTTGAAGAATATGCCTGTGACGGTTGATATGCCGACTGCAAAGCCTATTGCCTCAGGCCCTGCGCCGAGATAGAGCGCAAAAAGAGGAAGCACCGGGCTTCTTGCAAGCGCATACGAAAGCCTTGCGAAGAAGCCCACAGTGCAGAGCGCTGTAAACGGAGAGAGCAGCTTGTTCACGCTCTATTTAACTCCGAAATATGCAAGCGTATCCGCTATCCTCTTTTTAACATCATCGTGGATATGCTGAACATATTCACGCACGCCTTCCTCGCCCCATTTAAGTTCTATCTCTTTTATATGCTGGGGCATCTTTGTAATGTCATGACGCTCAACTTTTTTCGCTTCGTCTTTGTCTATCCACTCGTGAACTTCTTTGTACTCCTTGCCTGTCCTCTCAATACTTGTCTTAATATGTACATCAGTGGGTGGCATTGTGTCCTCCTTTTAATCTAAATTTTTGATGCGTAAAGCATCTCAAATACTTCCATGCCTTTTTCCAGGGCCCCTGCATCGGTCTTAGCAGTTTTTCTTATGCCGCTGAGCAGGCCTTCTATGCCCTTTGCTTCGTCATTGCTGTATTTTCCGTCCTTTATATCAAGCTCATGAACTATCTCTGCTATCTTCCTGAGCGCTTTATCTTTAAGGTTGAATGACTTAACGAGGACTTCAAATGTACACATATCACCCTTATGCGTAAACTCACCGTCTCTTACATCAAAAGCAATGACTCCCTTGCCGAGACTGCCTATGTCTTTTTCGTCAATGAACCTGAAAACGGAATTTTTGTCTATAAACTTTTTTATCAGCCATGCAGACGCCATCCTGTCAATAAAGGGCCTCTTCCGCGTAGCCCATGTCATGTTCTGATAGTCCTCTGTCCGCTTTTGTGCAAGTGTAATCTTCTGTTCCCTTACGCCTATCCCTGAAATTTCTTTAAGCCCTGACTCCAATGCCTTTATATTCTTTTTAAGATTTTC
>QZJQ01000053.1 GCA_003599795.1 Nitrospiraceae bacterium | reverse complement strand
ATAAAATCATGGTGGGCAGTCGCAGAATCGAACTGCGGACACGAGGCTTTTCAGGCCTCTGCTCTACCGACTGAGCTAACTGCCCGTATGATTAAGTTTAGAGTTAAAGGTTGTAGGTTAAATCGCAAATGCAACCTTGCTCAGGTAACTTTTAACTTTACACTTTTAAGTTTTTTATTGTCAAGGCATGAGAAATTTTATAGCAAAAAAGCTCTCTATCTACGGGCCCTCTATCCTTTCAGGGGCTGTTCTCATTTTTTGTTTCCCTGCTTTTAATCTTTTCTTTCTTGCCTGGATTGCGCTGGTGCCGTTCTTGATCTCCATCGCGGATAAAAAACCTGCCGAGGCTTTTCGCGCCGGGTTTTATCTCGGCATTCCTTATTTTCTCGGCACGCTGTACTGGATTTATCATTCAATAAACCACTACGGCAATATTCCCTTAATCCCAAGCCTTGCCCTTGTCTTTCTCCTTAGCCTGTACCTGAGTCTCTATACCGGAGTCTTTGCAATGCTCTTTTCATGGAAGATCGCAACTACCCGGCTTCCTGCGCTCTTTGTAGCGCCTGTTCTCTGGGTAACTCTTGAGTTTCTGCGTTCCTATGCATTAACCGGATTCCCATGGTCAAGCCTCGGTTATTCCCAGTATCTTTTTTTGCCTGCAATACAGTTTGCGGATATTACCGGCATTTACGGCGTCTCTTTTCTAATCGCGGCTGTGAACGGAGCCATTGCGGATTTTTTTATAATCAAAAAACGCCTTCGCGCTATGCCTCTGTTTCCGCTTTCCCAGACAGTGATAGGCTTTGCCCTGCTTTCTATTTTTATTCTTGCTGTTTTTTTCTACGGCTTCTGGCGTTTCAATGAGGCTCCTTCCGGCAAGCCTGTCAGGATAAGCGTTATTCAGGGCAATATAGAGCAGGACAAAAAGTGGGACCCTGCTTATCAGCGGGAAGTTTATGACACCTATAAAAATTTAACTCAGGCTGCTGCTGTTCTCTCTCCCTCTTTGGTTGTCTGGCCGGAAACCGCAGTGCCTTTTTATTTTAATTCTGACCGGGCCTTTACTCAGGAGCTCATCGGCTTTCAGCAGACATTAAATTCTTATCTTTTATTCGGCAGCGTGCTTATCAAAGAACCTGCTGAGGAAAATAAGGGCGCCCGGAAAAACCTTCTGACAAACAGCGCTCTCCTTCTTGCGCCCGATGGAAAGCCTTCGCTTATTTATGATAAAATACATCTGGTTCCGTTCGGCGAATACGTTCCTCTAAGAAAAGCTCTGTTTTTCGTTGACAAACTTGTTTCCGGTATAGGAGATTATGTGCCAGGGGAACACCAGATCAGAGCTGAAACGCCTTACGGCAGTTTCGGGGTATTTATCTGTTATGAGATTGTCTTCCCGGGGCTGGTAAGGAAATCCTTCTCGCGCGGCGGTGATTTTCTGGTGACAATAACCAATGACGCCTGGTTTGGGAAAACGGCTGGACCCTATCAGCACTTCAGCATGGCTGTGTTCCGCGCCATAGAAAACAGAAAGCCTGTGATTAGAGCTGCAAACACGGGAATTTCAGGGTTTATTGACAGTCGCGGAAGGGTGCTTGGAGCCACGTCCCTGTTTCAGAGAACAGCCATGACAATGGATGTGAAAACTGACGCCGGAAGAAGTTTTTATTCGCGCTACGGCGACTTGTTTTCATATTTTTGTATTGTGATAACAACTTTATTTTTAATAAATGTGTCCCGGAGGTAATATGTTGCTGCAGTCCGAACTCAAAGAAGAGCTTTCAGCCTTAAGCGCAAAGATTGAAGCCCTTCGAGGTTATCTTTGATGTTGCAAGGCTTAGAAAAGAAATAGAAGACATAGACAAAGAACTCTCCCTCTCTTCTTCGTGGGATTCCCAAAGTAAAATGCATCATCTGCAAAAGAGAAAGGCATACATTGAGGATATCCTTTTCCCCTTTGAGGCGCTGTCGGATAAGACGGCATATCTTGAGGAATCCATAAAAATATTGGATGAGGAAGGAGGCGCGGTCTTTCTTCAGGATATTCAAACAGAAATTACAACTCTGAGCTCAGAGATTGCCGAGCTGGAGCTGCGGCATTTGCTTTCCGAAGACCTGGATAAGAATGACGCCATTGTGTCTATCCACCCCGGCGCCGGCGGCACCGAGAGCCAGGACTGGGCGCAAATGCTGCTGCGGATGTATTTGCGCTGGGCGGAAAAACATAAATTTAAGGCTCAGGTCGTAGATATTCTGCAAGGCGACGAGGCCGGCATAAAAAGCGCAACATTTACAGTCAGCGGCCCCTATGCTTACGGTTTTCTTAAAGCTGAGGCCGGTGTTCACAGGCTGGTACGCATATCGCCCTATGATGCAAATAAAAGAAGGCATACGTCTTTTGCCGCAGTTATTGTGTATCCTGAAATAGAAGATGATATAAACATAGAAATAAAACCTGACGATATAAAAGTTGACACCTTCAGGGCGTCAGGAGCAGGTGGACAGCATGTAAACAAAACATCCTCTGCCGTAAGACTAACTCATATCACATCCGGTATTGTTATTTCCTGCCAGAACGAACGCTCCCAGCACAAAAATAAAGCTATGGCTCTGAAAATACTTAAAGCACGCCTTTATGATCTCTCTTTAAAAGAACAGGAAAGCAAGATGAAGGAAATAGTAGGCGATAAGAAAGGCATTGCATGGGGAAGCCAAATCCGGTCTTATGTTCTTCAGCCCTACAGGCTTGTAAAAGACCATAGAACTTCTGTTGAAAGCGGAAATGTTGATGCAGTGCTTGAAGGAGAGATAGATAAATACATAAGGGCCTTTTTAGAAAGAAGGTTAAAGAATCCGTAGTCTCTACTACTTATTATATATATTTTTTAGTAGTAGTAATAGAGAGTGTTAGTAACGTAAAACAAGCACAAACCCCTTTTTTAAAAGAGTTTTTAGTGTTTATAAAATGCATAAAAAAAGAACGGGTTTTTAACAAAAAAGAAAAGGAAAAGTAAAGAAGAAAATATTAACAGGAAACCAACAAGTTCCTTGCGTGTGTTTTAAGATATGGGATATAATAGTGCACCTCCTAGCGGGGATTACTAACACCTGTTAATAAACTGTTAATAACTACAGGGGCGGGAAATGATTTTAGAAGAGATTTGGGAAAAAAGCCTTTCACAGATAGAAGAAAAAATAGGTACCAGCATATTTGAGTTGTGGATAAAGCCCATAAAGCCTGTCCAGCTGAAAGACGAACTGCTTACGCTGGAGGTGCCGAACAGGTTTTTTAAAGAGTGGATAGAGGATTACTATCCGACCTTAATAAATGAAATACTGGAAGGGATAGTGGGGCATGCTGTGGTCCTGAAATACAGGATTGCAGAGAAACAGGCAGCGGAAATAAAGAGAATAGAAGCCCGGCTTGAAAGCAGAAAAACAAAGCTTGCAAGCAGGGGAATATACCTTAATCCCAAATATACCTTTGAAAACTTTATAAGCGGGCAGAGCAACCAGTTTGCGCAGGCAGCGGCAAAGGCAGTGGCGGAAACACCCGGAAAAGTTTATAACCCGCTGTTTATCTACGGAGGCGTAGGCCTCGGGAAAACGCATCTTATAAGCGCCATAGGAAACAGCGTAATAGACAGCAAACAGGACTGCAATGTGCTTTATGTGTCCTCAGAGCAGTTCACAAACGAAGTGGTATCCGCAGTGCGGCACGGCAAAACAGAGGAGCTGAAAAAGAAATACAGAAACGTGGATCTGCTCCTTATAGACGACATACAGTTCATAGAAAACAAAATGGCAACACAGGAAGAAATGTTTTATACGGTTAACACGCTTTATGAAAAGCAGAAGCAGATAGTAATTTCCAGCGACAGGCCGCCCAAGGAAATAAAAACAATAACGGACAGGCTCAGGTCCCGCTTCAGCATGGGGCTTATTGCAGATATACAACCGCCGGAATACGAAACGCGGGTGGCTATAATACATAAAAAAGCGGCGATGGAAAGGCTGGGGCTGAAAGAGGATGTTATCAATTTCATTGCGGCAAAAATAAAGACGAATATAAGGGAGCTGGAAGGCTGTCTTATCAGGCTCGGCGCGCAGGCAGCGCTCACCGGAAGCCCGATAGATGTTAATATGGCAAAGACTGTTTTAAAAGATTTTATTGTGGATGATGAAAAACCAATAACCTCGGAGCAGATACAGAAAACAGTCTGTGAATATTTCGGCTTAAAAATGCAGGATATAAAAGCGAGAAAAAGAACAAAGGAAATAGCGCAGCCCAGGCAGATAGCGATGTATCTTAGCAAGCAGCTCACGGGCAGCTCTCTTAACGATATAGGCAAGAGCATGGGGGGCAAAGACCATGCAACTGTGATATACGCCTGCAAACAAGTGGAAGACAAAAGGGCGAAAGACGAGAATTTTAACAGGATGGTAGAAACCCTGTTGCGAAAAATAAAACCTTAAGGAGGGGTTATGAAGCTGAGCGTTACAAAAGAAGAACTGCAGGAAAAGCTTTCAAACATCCAGAATATCGTGGAGAAAAGGAATACAATGCCTGTGCTGAGCCATTTCCTTTTAGACGCCGGGAAAAAGAAGGCGTATATTGTAGCCACGGACCTTGAGACGGCAATAAAAGAACCGCTTCAGGTTAAAGTTGAAAAAGAAGGAAAGCTCTGCATTCCGGCAAGGAAGCTGTTTGAGATAGTCAAAGAAGTGGACGGAGACATTACTTTGGAGACCGAAGACGGGCAGTGGCTCAAAGTTAATGCGGGCCGCAGCAAATTCAAACTTGCCTGCCTCTCGGCAGACGAATTCCCAGCATGGCCGGGAATGGAAAACATAGAAGAAATACAGGTGAATACAAAAAATCTTATAGAGATGATAGAGAAAAGCCTTTATGCCGCAGGAGAAAGCGATACAAGATATACGCTGAACGGCCTGCTCTTTCACGCAAAAAAAGGCAGCAGCGAAATGACTGTTGTAGGCACGGACGGCCATAGGCTGTCAAGCATAACCGGCAAGATAAACACTCCGTTAAAAGAAGAGAAAAAAGTGATTGTCCCCCGGAAGGCGGCAGCAGAAATCAGAAGATTTCTTGACAGGGACACGGAAACTCTCACGGTTGTCATAGGCAAAAGCCATGTAATGTTTAAGATTGATGAGGTGCAATTTTTAACAAGGCTTATAGAAGGCACATACCCCAACTATGAACAGGTGATACCGTCAGGCAATGAAAAGAAAGCCGTAATAAGCAAAGATGATTTTATAAAAGCGCTGAGAAGGGTCTCTGTAATGAGCAGGGAAAAGAGCAATGCGATTAAGGTTGATATTGCAGCCGGAGCGCTGGTCCTTTCTGCCTCAAACCCTGACCTCGGCGAGGCAAAAGACGAGGTGAAGATTGAATATAAAGGGGATGCGCTTTCTCTCGGATTTAATGCAAGGTATCTGATAGATGCGTTGAATGCCATGAGCGGAGAAAAAATTGTTTTTGAACTTCAGGACCCGTTAAGCCCGACCCTTTTAAAAGAAGAAAAAGACGACAATTATAAATGCGTGATAATGCCGATGAGGGTATAAGAAAGGGATTAGGGGTCAGGGATTAGTTGTTAGCGAAGGCTTTTTTGCCAATCCCCAAACCCGAATCCCCAACTACCATAAGAGAGAGGAATTTAATGGAAGAAAAAGAACAGATAAATAATGAGGCTGAATCCTACGGCGCTGAGGACATAAAGATACTAAAAGGGCTGAGCGCTGTAAGAAAAAGGCCTGCAATGTATATAGGCTCAACAGGCCCGGAGGGGCTGCATCATCTTGTATACGAGGTTGTGGACAACAGCGTTGATGAATCCCTGGCGGGTTTTTGCAAAGACATAGAAGTAATGCTGCACCATGACGGAAGCTGTACTGTAATAGATGACGGAAGGGGTATACCCACAGACCAGCACCCCGGAGATCCCGAAGGAAGGACCGCAGCAGAAATAGCCCTTACAGAACTTCATGCCGGAGGAAAATTTGAATCAAAGGCATATAAGATATCCGGAGGGCTGCACGGCGTAGGCGTCTCTGTTGTTAATGCCCTGTCCGAATGGCTTGACGTTGAGATAAAGCAGAACGGCAAGGTGTTTCAGCAGCATTTTGACAGGGGAGTGCCTGCCGGAGCGCTCGCCGTTGTCGGAAAGACAAAAGGCAGGGGAACCAAGATCACGTTCAAACCGGACGGAGAGATTTTTGAAACAACAGAATTCAGCTATGACGTCCTTTCACAAAGATTAAGAGAAATGGCATTTCTTAACAGCGGGCTTAAGATCTCCATACAGGATGAAAGCACAGACAAAAAACAGGAGTTCCTTTATAAAGGAGGAATTGTTTCTTTTGTTGAGCATCTGAATAAAAACAAGGCGCCGCTTCATCCAAAGCCTGTATACATATCAGGCGAAAAAGACGGTATCACGGCAGAGATAGCTCTTCAGTATAATGACGGCTATGCAGAGAACATCTTCACATTTGCAAACAACATCAACACAAAAGAAGGCGGAACTCACCTCATCGGATTCAAGTCTGCGCTTACACGTACCGCAAACAGCTATTCTGCATCTTCGGGGCTTTTAAAAAACGGCAAAGAAGGGCTCTCAGGAGATGACATAAGAGAAGGGCTCACAGCAGTTATAAGCGTTAAGCTTCCCAACCCACAGTTTGAAGGCCAGACAAAGATGAAGCTCGGCAACAGCGAGGTAAAAGGAATAATAGAGTCAATAGTCAACGACACACTCGGCGCCTACTTTGAGGAAAATCCCTCTGTAGCCAAGAAGATTATTGAAAAGGCTGTGCAGGCAGCAAGGGCCAGAGAGGCGGCAAGAAAGGCTCGGGAGCTTGCGAGGAGAAAAGGAATTCTTGATGACACAGGACTGCCCGGAAAACTTGCGGACTGCTCTGAAAAAGATCCGGCATTATCCGAGATATTCATTGTTGAGGGCGACTCTGCGGGCGGCTCTGCGAAGCAGGGGCGCGACAGGCGCGCTCAGGCAATACTGCCGCTAAGGGGAAAGATACTCAATGTTGAAAAGGCAAGGTTTGACAAGATGCTGGCCTCAGAAGAAATAAAGATTCTCATAACAGCGCTTGGAACGAGCATAGATACGGAATTTGACATATCAAAAATCCGCTATCACAAGGTAATCCTGATGACAGACGCTGACGTTGACGGCGCGCATATCAGGACGCTCCTGCTTACGTTTTTTTACAGGCAGATGCCGCAGGTGATAGAAAACGGCTATCTTTACATTGCGCAGCCGCCCTTGTTCAGGGTCAAGAAAGGCAGAACAGAGAAATATGTCCAGAATGAAACAGAGATGCAAAGCATGCTCTTTGAGCTTGCTGCAGACGACCTTGCGATTCCGATAAAAGGGCAAAGCGTAAAAGGAAAGGCGCTAATTCCGCATCTAAAGAGGCTTTCCAAGTATGAACGGCTCATGGAATGGTTCGGCAGAAGGAGAAAAGACACGGATGTTTTAAAGATTATCTTAAATGCCGGGATAAATAAAGATACGTTGAAAAATGAAAAGGCGCTTGAGAAACTGGTAAAGGCAATAGAAAAAGCGCTGCCGGACGTTTCAGCAGGAGAGATTAGTCCTGACGAGGAACATCAGGCATACAGCGTTGAGATAAAAAGGCAGAACAGGAAAGTCCTGATAGACATGAACTTTCTTATGTCGCCTGAATTCAAAGAGCTTGAAAACAGCTACAGCATTGTAAAAGACCTTGGGGAGCTGCCGTATAAGGCAGAGACAAAAGAAGGGATAAAGGAACTCGGCTCAAGTTCAGAGCTTCAGGACTATGTGCTCATCGTTGCCAAAAAAGGGCTTACGATTCAGAGATACAAGGGACTTGGAGAGATGAATCCGACTCAGCTATGGGAAACGACAATGGATGCCGAGAAAAGGACGCTTCTTCAGGTAAAGATAGAAGATACAGTGCAGGCAGACGAGATATTTACAATTCTCATGGGAGATCAAGTTGAGCCACGCAAAGATTTTATAACCAAACACGCTTTAGAGGCGAGGAATATAGATATATAACCTTGGAATTTAAAAAAGTCATCACAACCATTCTTCTCGAGCTGGATAAACATAACATCCCTTATGCGCTGATTGGAGCTGTTGCAATGGGGTTCTGGGGAGTACAAAGGGATACGATAGATGTGGATGTACTTGTAAAAGAGAGAGACAGAGAAAAAGTTATAGTATTAATAAAGTCTTTAGGTTATGACCATGTCGTAAGCTCCAAATTTGCCGACCAGTTTTCCCATATTTTAAAAAACATGGGGCTGATCGACTTTCTCTATACACAGAGAGAAAAAGGAATAATAGAGTCAAGCAGGACATTTAAAAGCGGTAACGCAGACATACAGGTTGCGCTGCCTGAGGATATCATCGGAATGAAACTTGATGGAATCCGGAACAATCCCAAAAGGGAAATGAAGGACTGGGCTGATATTCAGTCTATAGTTGAGATTATGGGAGACAAACTTGATTGGGAAAAAGTCAGGCATTATTGTAAGATAACTGATATGGAGAAAGCATATGAGAAAATCCTTAGTTTTAGGTGATATTACGGAAGCCGAGTTAGAGGAATTTAACACTGCCACCGAAACCATGAGGCGGAATAGACGCCGTTCTGCCGGCATGGAAGATGTTGATAGTTATTTGCAATTTCTTGAAGAGCGACAGGCGCTGTTTAACACACCTCAAAGAATTCACAGAAAGTGCCCTATCGAAAAAAGCCATATTCTATAACCCGTTAAGAGAGCTTCTAACGAGGAGTGCTACACGTAATCCGCAGTTTCGGCACATATTTCCTCCCGTTGATTTTAAAGATTTTTTTCTTCTCTATTCGTGCACGGGTATGCTATATTTCATTCATAAAACCAGAAAATGCCCTGTGGGTAGATTAAATGTTGGAAAATAAAATGAGAAAATTCACAAAAGAAGATATTGACTCAATCCGTAAACCTTGGGTGTGGGACCTCGGAAATCGCATTCTCTATGAAATGTGTCGGTCTTATCCAGGACACACCGAACATGATGAGATTATCGCGAAAATTTGGCTCATTGGGCGCTCATATGCAGCCGCAATTGAACGCCGCAAGAATGCAAAACACATTGGGGACGATTTCTATGAGTCTGTTGTGGCTCCGACAATGCGGAGTCAACCGATAGACTTATGGCTTGATTCAATACAAAATACAGATAAATCGGGCTGTGCGAAAACGGTCGTAATACACAAGAAACTAATGGAACTGTTTCAGTCGATTACCGATCTCGAAAAGCGATCATTGGCCGCCAAATACTTACACTTCCACAAGCCCAATGCCTTTTTCATTTACGATAGCAGAGCTCGGCAAGCAATCACTAAAGTCGTTCCACGTCTCAACGAAATACCAGAATTGAAAGCAGATGATTACGACACCGAGTACAGAGACTTTGTCAGACGGTGTGTCTGGCTTCGAGATCATGTCCAGAAGAGTCTTGGTACAGAACTTACACCACGGGAAATAGACAAACTGCTCTTGATGATCGCCAATGATGAAATAAGAACTCAGACAAAATAATCGGCAGACTGATTCCAACCTGCGCCTCCACAGCGACGCGCTATGAGACGGCGCGTGACCGGCGTGTTAATTCCCAATCGAAACAATCCGACATATCGTTTGTTTAAAAATGCGTGAGGAATCCGCAGTAATAGGACCCACTTTTTTCGGTTATGGTATAATATTTTTTCAAACAGCCCTCCGTTGCAGACCGGACAAACCTATTTTAAAAAGGCTTTCTTATGCGGGGCAGTAGGAATAACTTAACAATTACCGGAATAACAGAATGATACAGGTAAGCAATTTAGAAAAATCATACGGACGACAGGCGCTCTTCGACAAGGCCGGTTTTATAATCAACCCCGGAGAGCGCGTGGGGCTTGTGGGCAGAAACGGCCACGGCAAGACCACGCTGTTCAGGCTGATATTAGGACAGGAGCATCAGGACTCGGGAACTATCAGCATTCCTGCCGGCTACAGAATTGGGCATCTCGCCCAGCACATCCGGTTTATTGAAGAGAGCGTACTGAAAGAAGCATGTTTGAGCCTGCAGCACCGCGAAGACGGCAGGGACGAAAGTTACAAGGCAGAAGCCATCCTGATGGGCCTTGGGTTTTCCGCTGATGATCTCGCTCTCAATCCTTCACAGTTATCCGGCGGGTTTCAGGTGAGGCTGAACCTGGCGAAGGTTCTCGTCTCCAATCCAAATCTCCTTCTCCTGGACGAACCTACAAACTATCTTGATATAGTGTCGCTGCGCTGGTTAGTCCGGTTCTTGCGCGCATGGAAAAAAGAACTTATCATCATTACGCATGACCGCTCATTTATGGACAGTGTTACCACGCACACAATGGCTATCCATCGCTGCGGGATACGAAAGATAGCCGGGCCTACTGAAAATGTGTATCAGCAGCTAATGCTTGAAGAAGAGATATATGAAAAGACACGGGTAAACGATGAAAAAAAACGGGAGGAGATAGAGCAGTTCATAAACCGCTTCAGGGCCAAGGCAACAAAGGCTAAGGCGGTTCAGTCAAGAGTCAAGGCATTGCAGAAAAAGGAGCGGCTCGAAAAATTGTCTGACACAAAGAATCTGGACTTTACCTTTAACTCAGCGCCCTTTTACAGCAAACAGCTTATGGAAGTGAAAGACCTGTCTTTTGGATTTGAGGCCGGCGCTCCGTTGATTGACGGCTTGAGCTTTTATGTGGGAAAGAAGGATCGCATAGCGATAATAGGAAAAAACGGCAAGGGCAAGACAACGCTTCTGAACCTTCTGTCAGGGGAATTGGCTCCTCTCAGCGGCGAGGTCCGCCCGCACAATGACCTGAAGCTTGCGTATTTCGGACAGACAAATGTAAACCGGCTTAACTCGCAGAAGACAGTGGAAGAAGAGATAATGGAAGCGCACCCTGACCATAACAGGGGCGCAGCGCGCAAGATATGCGGAGTGATGATGTTTCCGGGTGATAATGCATTAAAAAAGATCAGCGTTCTCTCAGGCGGTGAGAAGAGCAGGGTGCTTCTTGGCAAACTGCTTGTCAGCCCTGCCAACATGCTGATGCTGGATGAGCCTACAAACCACCTTGACATGGAATCTACCGAGTCTCTGCTTGAGGCGATAGACGCCTTCCCCGGCGGTGTAGTTATCGTTACCCACAGCGAAATGATACTCCATGCCATTGCCACAAGGCTCATTGTCTTTGATAACGGAAAGGCAACCCTTTTTGAAGGCACATATCAGGACTTCCTTGACAGGGTAGGATGGAACAGTGAGATTCCTCCGGTGCAGCGCAGCCCTAAAGCAAACGGAGGCAAACCCGTGGACAAGAAACTCCTCCGGCGCCTCCGCGCTGAACTGGTGAACGAAAAATCAAAGACCCTCGGAGCGTTGCAGAAACGTATCGCTGAAATTGAACGCGAAATTGTAAGCCTTGAGGCGATGGTTGAACAAAGCAATAAAGATATTGTGGATGCTTCCTTTAAAGGTGACGGCACAGCAATCAATAAACTGTCAAAGGCGCTTCATGCTTCACAAGTAAAGATAGATTCCCTCTTCTCTGAACTGGAACCTCTGCATATAGAACTTGAGGACAAGACAAAAGAGTTTGAAGAAAAGCTCAGCGGGGTAGAGGCGGCGGCGTAAAAGCAGGGAAATTAAAATGTTGACAATATGTGCCAATGTATATGCGAACCGTACAGGCATTGCTTTTTTACATTGGGGTGTGCTATGCTCTATATAAGATTTTAGAAGTTTTTGCAGTTTATGAGGCCACAAAGACTTTTTAACTTTGTGGTCTTTTTATTTGTTAAGACCTTCTGAGATTTTAGTTTAAAAAAAGGAGGTAGAAGAAATGACGAATGGAACAGTAAAGTGGTTCAATGACTCAAAGGGTTTTGGCTTTATCACAAGCGAAGACGGCAGTGACGTATTTGTCCACCACACTTCAATCCAGGGCAACGGCTT
>QZJQ01000060.1 GCA_003599795.1 Nitrospiraceae bacterium | reverse complement strand
TGGAGTGGAATAATGGCTAATATAGGTTATTTTGCGTTATTATTGGGGTTGTTGAGCAGCGCTTATGCCGCCATAAGTTATATTATTGGAGTAAAAAAGGATAGAAGCGATTTCCTGGAAAGTGCCAAAGGCGGGGTTTTAAGTGCGGCACTGCTTACCACAGTCGCCACTGCCTGTTTGGTTTACCTGTTGATGAGCAGCGATTTTTCCATTGAATATGTAGCTCAGTATACTAGTACCGACCTCCCCGCTTTTTACAAGTTCAGTGCATTATGGGCAGGCAATGATGGTTCGCTGCTGTTGTGGGCGTGGTTATTAACGGTCTTTGCCGCTATAGTGGTTACCGGTAAAAAGAACAGTGACCTGCTGCCTTATGCTGGTTCAGTCATGGCAGGTGTAGCGGTATTTTTCCTGCTTCTTTTGAGTACAAATTCCAACCCTTTTACAAAACTTGCCTATTCCGTTCCGCAGGGTAACGGACTTAATCCAATGCTGCAAAACCCTGGAATGGTAATTCATCCAATCACACTTTATTTAGGATACGTTGGTTTTACGGTGCCCTTTGCCTTTGCCATAGCTGCCCTTCTTACAAAACAGACTGATGACCGGTGGATTAAGATCACCCGGAAGTGGACAGTAATCTCGTGGTTTTTTCTTAGTCTCGGCAACCTTTTCGGTGCCCAGTGGGCTTATGTGGAACTTGGCTGGGGTGGTTACTGGGCTTGGGACCCTGTTGAGAACGCTTCCCTCATCCCCTGGCTCACCGGCTCGGCGTTCCTTCACTCCGTGATGGTCCAGGAACGTAAAAACATGCTAAAAATATGGAATATGCTCCTCATTATATTTACCTTCGGACTGACCCTATTTGGTACCTTCCTGGTGCGCAGCGGGGTTGTAGCATCGGTTCACGCATTTGGCGACTCAAGTCTGGGATTGTATTTCCTGGTCTTTACAACTCTGGCTATGATGGCTTCTCTTTACCTTGTTGCCGACCGGCTCAAAATGTTAAAACAGGGAAGCGAGTTTGAAGGTATAGTATCCAAGGAAAGCAGCTTTCTTTTGAACAACCTTCTTCTCGTGGCTTCAGCCTTTAGTATCCTGTGGGGCACTATTTTCCCCATCGTATCCGAAGGGTTTACCGGCAACAAAGTGACAGTCGGACCGCCTTTCTTCAATGCGATAAATGCTCCTATCGGTCTCGCATTTATTTTGCTCATGGGTATCTGTCCTCTAATTGCGTGGAGGAAGGCTACGCCTAAGAGCTTATTAACCAACTTCATCGTACCTGTGTCTGCGGCCCTGGCTTCCGCAGTAGCTTTTATCTTAATGGGTATAACAAAACCTTATGCGCTACTGGCATTTACAATATGTGTGTTTGTGGCGGCATCAACTATCCAGGACGTTATAAAAGGAGTCCTAGTTCGCCGCAGTATGACCGGAGAGGGAGTCATGATCAGCCTTGGCAGATTGTTGACCCGCAATCGCAGGAGATATGGCGGTTATATTATTCACATGGGTATTATAATGATGATTGTTGGTATTGCAGGGTCTAACACTTACAACCAGGAATTCACCAAAACAGTGAAGCCCGGCCAGTCGATTCAGGTAGAAGGATATAACGTTTCATTTAAAGGCCTGCAGCAGACCACTAGGGGAAGCAATAATATAGTATATGCTGACATCAATGTAACCAACAAAAATGGTTCGACGAGTGAACTCCGGCCTGAAAAAGTATTTTACCCAACGGCGGAGCAACCGTCAACGGAACCCGCAATATGGAGCACCTGGGCTGAGGATTTCTATGTAACCCTGGCCGGGTGGGAACAGGATCAATCAGTAACATTTAAATTCAATATCAACCCTCTGGTTAAATGGTTGTGGTCAGGCGGATATGTGTTGATTGCAGGAACGATATTCGCCCTATGGCCTGGTCGCGGCAGTGGTGTTGGGGCTAAGTACCTGGGGAGGAGTTGATGGCTGTGAAAATTATACGGATAATAACACTTGTAGTTTTGTTAAACCTTATGATTTTGCCGGGACAAGCTTGGGCGGCATTGTATGATGAAATCCAGGAAAGCTTAATTTGTCCTGCCTGCTTGGATGACCGGATGACAGTGGCTGCATGCAATGACAGCACAGCGGAACAAACGAGACAGGACATCCAGCAGAGGCTGGCATCAGGGCAGACCAAGGAGCAGATTATTGAGGCTTATGTGCAGCAATATGGGGAGACGATTTTAACGGTTCCCCGGAAATCAGGTTTTAATCTGGTGGCTTGGGTTATTCCTCCTGCAGCTGTTCTAAGCGGCGGAGCCCTTGTTTATTATGCTGTAACCAGGTGGGTTAGAAATTCGGGAGATAAAAAACGTAAGGATCTCCGTAAGCTGGTTATTGACGATATAGATGAGGAACGGCTGAATGATGAAATGAAAAAGTATTTATAGGAGGGGAGAACCATGGAAATAGTAGCTAATCTGCTTATGGTGCTGTTGGTAGCATTTTTGATCGGGATGCCGTTTATAAAGAAAAATTGGGTTTATCAAGAATCATATGCAGACGATGAAATTGAGGTAAATAGAAAAGAACTGTTATTTTCCGCACTTGGTGAAATTGAATTTGATTACCGGATGAAAAAACTTGGTGATGAGGATTACCAGGAACTTAAAGCCGGTTATCAAAAAGATGCTCTTAACATCCTTAATCAGGAAGAGAACGAGCTGGAAAAGGAGCTTGAAGAGAAGTTGACAAAAAAACGTTCCAACCGGCAAAGTCAATCAGGTGATGACGATGAGTAAAAATTTTAAAATGGCAATTGCTTTAGGAACGGTGCTCTTAGCGCTGGGGTTGTTGTTTGCTCAGGGATTTAAGGCAACTGGGGGTATGGGGGTTTATCTTACAATAGAAGAGGCTCTGTCCAATTACAAAACTGATAGCAATAAGTTCATTCAGATGGAAGGTAAGGTTGTTCCAAGCAGTGTAAAATATGATGGGGCAAAACCATTACTGGTATTTGATATTGCCGATGAAAAGAATAACAGGGTTAATATCAGTTACAACGATATTAAACCTGATAACTTTGACTCTGGGTATCCGGTTATAGTGGAAGGGCGTTTTTCGGGTGAAAATAAGTTTGTTGCCGAAAAACTGAAGGTTAAGTGTCCATCCAAATATGAAGAAGAGGCTAAGAAACAATAGAATCGGGGGTGCTGAAATGTTTATCAGGAGAATTATTAGCGGAGTATCATTATCGACAATTCTTTTTAGCGCCCCCCCGGTTTTAGCCAAGGAATCCAGTCAAATTACAATTGCCAGTTACAGTTCCTCTGGGATGGGCTTTGTGGGGAAGGGGCACTGCCAGTGGTGGGCAGGGTCCCCCCTAAGCAACCAGAATCCGCATGTATGGGCCGGGTTTTTTATCCTGTTCTTGTTGGGAAGCGCTACACTGGTTTGGAAGTTTTACCGCAGCCGCAAAGAGCTTGCTGCCGGTTCAGGACAGGGTGGTAAACTGAACATGCTGGCAGCAGAGCTTGAGATAAGAAAACGCCGATTGGTGGAGAAAATTAATGAATTGGACAGGAAGTTTTCCAGTCAGGAAATTTCCTCTGACGGATACGATAAACTATGTGCCCGGTACAAAGCTGAACTGGATAAAATAGAAAAGAAGCTGAAACAGATTAAGGAATTAGGGGAACAACAATGATTACTGCTGAAAACATCACCAAAAAGATAGGTAGTAAGACAATTCTCAAGGGCATAGACCTTCATATCGCAAAAGGTGAGTTTATTACGGTTTTTGGCCCTAATGGCGCCGGTAAAAGCACTCTTCTTAAAATATTGGCGATATTAATGAAACCTTCAGGCGGGACATTGACCATAAACGGTTTTAATACCAACAACGAAGTGGTAAAAGTAAGAGGCCAAATAGGGGTTATTTCCCATCAGACACTTCTGTATGACAGTCTTACAGCTTACGAAAACCTTGAATTTTACGGGCGCATGTATGGCGTGGACAACTTGAGGGAGCGTATTTTCGATGTACTCCAAGAAGTAGGTTTAG
This sequence comes from Nitrospiraceae bacterium, assembly GCA_003599795.1. Lineage (GTDB taxonomy): Bacteria > Nitrospirota > Thermodesulfovibrionia > Thermodesulfovibrionales > UBA1546 > UBA1546. Next base: position 8,088 of record QZJQ01000060.1, on the reverse strand, counting down.
AGTATGCCTTTAACGATCCGGTCCGGACTTTTTCCAGGGGTATGCAGCAGCGTTTGGCCATTGCCAGGGCTACAATTCACCAGCCGGAAATCCTCTTTCTGGATGAACCTTATACCGGATTGGATCAGCAGGCCATCGAGATATTAAACAGTGTGTTGCACAAGTTTAATATTAAAGACCGGACTGTGTTCATGATTACCCATAACTTTGAACAGGGATTGGATTTAAGCGATAAGGTTCTTATCATTTCAAAGGGGCGCATCGTATATGAACGGAAAGCAGCTGGGTTAATGCCCCATGAAATGAAAGACGTTTATATAAATACGGTGGGAGGTAAGGTCTGATGAATTACTTTAACCAGATTGCAACCTTGGTTAGGAAGGACCTTGCCTCCGAACTGAGAACCAAGGAAATGCTCAGCAGTATGTTGATTTTTGCAATGCTTACTACTGTCGTTTTTAGTTTCGCATTTGACCCCGATACAGAAACAGTGAAAAAGGTTTTTCCGGGAATTATCTGGGTGGCCTTTATTTTTGCCGGTATAATGGGGTTGAACCGTTCTTTTGGTGGAGAAAGGAATAATGACTGTATTCTGGGTTTAATGCTATGTACTCAGGACAGAGGGGTAATTTATCTTGGTAAGACAATAAGTAACCTTGTATTCATGTATATTATGGAGGGCATAACCTTGCCCATTCTGTTTGTATTGTTTGATTATCGTTTGAAGGGTTCGCTTTTGCTTCTTATAACTGTAGTACTTTTAGGTACCTGGGGATTTATCGCTGTAGGCACTTTTATGTCTGCAATGGCAGTTAACACCAGAAACAGTGAAATTTTGCTGCCTATAGTCCTTTTTCCTCTTATTGTGCCGGTTCTCATTGCTGCTGTACAGGCAACCGGAATAATAGTAAACGGAGGAAACTGGGCAGATACAGTAAACTGGTTCAGAGTCATAGGCGCATTTGATGTTATCTTCACGATAGTTCCATGGTTGTTGTTTGAGTATTTACTGGAGGTGTAATAATGGTAAGAAAAGCTTTGGGCTGGCTTACTTTCGTTATGATATTGGCAGCCACGTACCTTGTTTTTATGTGGGTTCCTAACGAAAAGGTTATGGGGCCTGTTCAGAAAATATTTTATTTCCACGTTGCTTCCGCCTGGATTGGTTTTTTCGCCTTCCTTATAGTTTTTATTGCCGGAATAGCCTATCTGTCTACTCGTGAACGGAAATGGGATATTATCGGTGTATCATCAGCAGAAATAGGGGTAATGTTTACAACGATTGTTCTTATAACCGGCCCAATTTGGGCGAGGCCAACATGGAACGCCTGGTGGACCTGGGACCCCCGGTTAACAACAACATTGGTTCTTTGGTTTATATATCTCGCGTACCTGCTAATCAGGTCGTCAATTCATGAAGAGGAGAAAAAGGCCCGGTTCTCGGCAATATTCGGTATCATAGGGTTTATTGATGTACCCATCGTTTGGTTTTCTATACGGTGGTGGCGTACCATACACCCGGTAGTCGTGGATTCTTCAGGATTTGCTATGTCTTCAAAGATGACAACAACTTTGATGTTTAGCCTCGCAGCATTTACATTCCTTTATTTTTATTTCTTATCAAATTCGATGTTTGTTGAGAAAATGCGGACAGAACTTGTCGGCATAAAAGAATCGCTTAGAAATAGGTTCTAGGGGGGATTTTCAGATGAGTTATTTATTTGCGGCTTATGCCGTAATTTGGGTTATTATTTTTGGTTATACACTGATGGTTGGGAAAAGACAAAGGACACTCGAAAACGAGGTTATGTACCTTAAGAGTATATTAAATAAAGAAGAACCCGGTAAATAATCAAGATTGATTAAAAAAGCTTAAAGGGGAATGCAAATGAAGAGTAAGTTAATGCTTCCGGTGGGGTTAGCCGCAATCATAATAACCGCCTTGGTAACCGGCTGGCTGGCATTTTCAGGACACAGCAAAAATGAAACAACTTGTACATTAAACGTACCTGAAAAAATCGCCTCCCTTCCCCGAACCGAGTTTATTTCAGGACCGGAGGCAATTCAACAAATCGCTATGATGCATGGTAAAAATATCTCGCTTGATGAGGGTCACATAGCCAAATATAAAAGCGGTGGTACTGAAGTAACCATATGGATATCTGTTTCTCCTTCAAGAGAGGAAGGGGAGGAGCTTTTCCGCTTGATGGATGAAAAGATGCCAGCCAGTAAAGTATTTAAGAATCGACAGGAAGTCGAGATACGCAGCAGAAAAGTGGTTAAAGTAGACGGCATGGGTCAGGAACATTACTACTGGGTAAGCGGTAAGTACAACTACTGGGTAGCCGTGGCCGGTACAGACGGAAAAACCATTGTTGATGATTTAATGTTGAAAGTTGAATAGGATTTACGTTATATTTTGCTCTTTGGGAGAGGATGAAGTATCATATAATAGTAAAGGTACTACGGAGAATAGTAGGTAATTTTTTATTCGGTCCAAAAAAATTGCGCGGGGGTGGAAGCCATGTCTGATGAACAGTTTGAATTGAACAATGAAAATTATTTGGATCAAAATAAGAGTAACGTAGGTTATTCAAAGGAATCATTGATTGAAAAAATAGTAGCACGGAGCAGAATTATTATAGTTGGCCTGAGTGTAACTGTGGTTCTAACTATAGGTGCAGTGATGTATACGTCTGCGCAAGAGGCCCAATCTGCCCAGAACAGTTATGGTGACAATTCCTATTACGGATATCAATATGCCGATCAATATGGTGCCCAAGACGGTCAGTACGGTGCTCAGTATGCTGTCCAGACTAATGGGGCGGTTGCTGGTAGTACCGCATCTGGCAACGGTGGCTGTGGAGGTGGAGCCGCAACTGCCGGAGGCTGTTGCGGCGGAGGTGGAGGAACTGCCGGTTCATCTAGTACCAGCGTTTCTCCTGCAGAGTTAGAAAAACAGGCCTTGGAACAGTATAAGGCTGAAACAGGTAAAACAGATGTCACCGTAAAAGTGGAGAGCCGCGGTTGCCATACCCAAATTGATATTTATGATAAGACTGGCAAGATTGTCCGCAGTTATGGTTACAAAGGTGGGCCATTGTATGTAATAAAGTAATTGGGATTACGAAAACATCAGAAACCAGAACAAGATTCGCGATTACTTGCCGTTTTTCGCCATTCTTTATTTACGGAAAATCCTTCCTGTGTTAATATATATGGAAATTTTCTTATTAAAATTAGAAAGGAGCGAGGGATGGGTTTTAAGACAAAAGATGATATTAAACTATCTGAGAAACTTGAATTCGGTAAGATAAATTTTATAAATGTCCGCTCGGCCAATTTAAAGCAAAAGATAAACAAGTTTCGTATGAAAACAACTGTGAAAAGTGATAAACACTTCGAATACGCTCAAGAATTCTACGCAAGAAAAAAATCCTTGAAACTTTCCCAGCCCTTTATTCTAAAAAAAGGGTTTCCACTTTCCTGGCTTAAAAGTTTTATGAGTTTAGCCTTTTTCCCAAGTACTTTAAAAACAACGGTAGGATCACGTAGCGTTATCGCTGCTGTTCTTGTCTTACTTGCATTATTTGGCGGTTTGGTCGTGGCTAATAAAGAAAAAATGGTCTATGCGGTATTGATTAACGGCAAACAAGTTGCCTTCGTGGAAAACCGTGAAGAAGCTGAGCAGGTATTGAACGGTCTAAAAACTGTGAAAACAAAAGCGTGGAAACGCAGTGTAACGATAAAAGAAGCTGTTACTTTCCGTGAAACTACAACTCATTTTTACAACATTGAGAGCATTTCTGATTTAACAAAAATTTTCGATGAAAAGCTTACTTTTGTTGCTGCCGCCACAGGCATCAAAATTAACGGTACGGTTGGACTGATAGTAAAAGACAAACAAACTGCGGACTATATTCTGGATAAACTTAAAAAACACTTTATCAAGAACGAAATGAATGTTGGTTCTGTAAAGTTTGCGGAAAAAGTAGAAATCGTTCAAGTGCCTGTCGACTTGAAAGATATAATTGAGCCGGATAAGGCTTTGGAAATTATTAAAAACGGACAACAAAAGAAAGCTACTCATGTGGTTTCCAAAGGTGATTCTTTGTGGTCAATCGCCCGTAAATACGATATGCGTGTTGCTGATCTGAAAGTGGCTAACCTGGATTTAAAGGGCGAAAAACTTGATATCGGACAGGTTTTGAACTTGGTCAGGCTGGAACCTATGATTAATGTGTTAGTTGAGAGGCAAATAACCGTGAACGAAATCATGCCATACGATGTTGTGGTGAAAAAAGATGGCGGCATGTGGAGGGGTAGGCAGAAGATACAGCAGAAAGGGGAAAACGGCTCCCGGTTGCTTACATATAAGGTAGTAATGAAAAACGGTTTGGAGGTATCTAAATCAGTATTAGCTGAAAAAGTATTGAAACCCGCCAAAGGGCAAATAGTGCTCAAGGGCTCCCGTTTTGTTATAGCTTCTCGCCAAGGAAGTGGAAGACTTGGTTGGCCGATAAGCGGCAAAATTAACTCCAGTTATGGCCGACGCTGGGGCAGAATGCATACTGGTCTTGACATTGACGGAAGCACCGGACAACCCATAGGAGCTGCTGACGACGGTCGGGTTGTTTCTGCTGGGTGGGATGGTGGTTACGGCAAAGCGGTCGTTATTAACCATGGTAATGGGTTGGTAACTAAATATGCGCATATGTCCAAAATTGAGGTTGAAGTAGGACAACAAGTATCCCGCGGCGATCTTATTGGCTTGGTTGGCTCTACCGGAAATAGTACTGGCCCACACGTTCATTTTGAAGTTTTTGTTGATGGTGCTATAAAAAATCCAATGATGTATTTAAAATAACGATATAAATTATCATTCCTCACAGCTATTGTGTTGATTATGCAAATTCTTTGATTTTTAGTATCAATCTTTTGCGTAAATGCGGGGAGAAACTCATGTCACAAGCTAGAGTAATATTAACTATAATTGAAGAGTTACGTGAACAGATGCATTGTAATATTTCTAGAAACACAAAGTGAGGTAATTATGCTAATTTTCTTTGCAGTTATTGACGATGAATATAGCCGGAGTAAACTTGAAGCGTTATATGTAAAGTATTGCAAGGATATGTTTAATGTCGCATACAGGGTTTTAAATGATTATCAACTAGCCCAAGATGCAGTGCAAGGTGCTTTTATAAAATTGATAGACAATTTAGATAAAATCGATGAAATAAACAGTAACAAGACAAGGGCTTTTATTGTTATCATTGTTAGGAACATTTCAATAAACATATACAGGGAGAGAAGAAGACAAAATCAGATGCCGCTGGAGGATATAGAAGATATTTTGTCTGACGATACCCAAGTGATCGATGAGAAAATTATTAATATGGAAATGATAGGTCAACTAGCATTAAAGATTAAAGAGCTTCAACCTGCTTATTCAGATATTATATCGCTAAAGTATTTTTATCTCTATTCGGACAGTGAGATTGCAAAACTGCTCAACATTACGCAGGAGAATGTTAGGGTCAGACTTTATCGTGCAAAAAGGAATTTGATTAAGATATTATCACAGAGCAAGGGGTTATTAGAAAATGAATGATTTTTCGGTTCGGAAAGAGGTAGCTAAAGAAAAAATACTTCAAGAAATGTTAGAATATGCTGGAGTTTGCCATACAGAAAATATTATCAATGAAATAGAAAAGGAAGAAAGACTCGGAGAACAAATACCTTTCCCATCGGAATTAGACAGAAGGATAAATAAGTTGATAGCAAATTATAATCGGAAATCAAAGATTGAAAAAGCTTGGAAAGGTGCTACGGCGGTATTCTCAAAGGTAGCAAGGCTTTTTTCGTAATTACCATAACCCTTACTATTTTTGTGACAGGCGTCAGAGACTTAGCGTCAAAATTTTTAACTAATTAGAGATGCCAGGAAGGAATAAACGACGATTCAGTTAAAAGGAAACGCAAAAGATAATTCCGAAAGCAATTCTTCGGAGATACCTCTAGATATGGGAGAGGTGTATATCCCTACTTACCTGAAAGATAAAAATGAACTAGAAAAAGGATACAGCACAAGAATGAAAAATATAGAAATTTTTCCAGAAAACTGTAACAAACCACCTTTCTAATTTGTTTATTTGTATGAGAGACAAAAAAGAAAAGGTGGTTTTATTTTATGCTCATAAAAAGCTTTATCATTTTTATATTAGCTTTAATTGTATACTCCTTTTTCGATCCCGCTTTTTCGGTTGGTAATAATTAGTCAGCTAAAGGGATTAGCCTGGTACGGTACAACATCGATGGGAAGAAATATCAGTGTTTGAAAATGTTTTTTATATTACCAACACTGGTCAAGCAAGCATTGAATTTAAGTTTATAACTTTAAAACAAGGTTTATTCTAAAAAAAATTTTAATATTAGGAATTGTGTTAAGGGCAAACTTGCCGAAAGGCAAGGACGCAAAGCCATAGGGTCTAAGGTGCATACCGCATTATGACAGCCTGGCTGCCGCGTGGATTTCTGTATTTACCTGCCCTTCTTTAGGGGCAGGTTTTTTTGTTTTTCATGAAATTATTTGTTTGGTTTGTCATGTAGATATGTATTTAGGCTGATTTGTATTATGCCAAGAAAACAAGACAATTTTTAATTTTTTTAGGTAGGGGTTGCTAATTTGCTCTCAACCTTCTTTTTCTCTATTGGATAGTGATCACTGTCTAAGAGGGGGGTGAAAGTATGGGAATTATACACCTGCACTTACAGGTATGACCAGGAAGAAGTACGGATTTGTTATTTGGCCTGTGACAAGTATTCACCATACGATCGGAATTCTAGAAGACAGTGAAAAGTTGATCCTATGCGAGTCACACAAAAATAACTTAAACAAGCTGTGCATGCAGCAAGTCAATAAAATAGGGCAGGTAGAGATAGCTGTGCAACATATGCAGCTTAAAATTTAATAGGGAATGTGTAAATTGCGGCATGGCAGCATCTTCGTATAGCAATACCTAAAGGAATGTGTTGCTGTACAGGTAGGAGTTGATGTGCTATGGGTTTTACCATATGCCAAACTAGGCGGATTTACAGTCCTGCAGCAAAAAATCATCTCTTGTGCCGACCCAACATACACGACATTAGATCTAAGAAAAAAAGAAATAGACGTCAGCAAAGAAAAAAACGCCAATATACTCCTAAAAGTGATGCCGACCCTGCATTCATCGAACTTCTTAAAGGCATCTTTTTATCAGCCGAGTTTACTAGCTTAAGTAAACTCGGCTTTCTTTCTTTATATAGGCATTTTGCGGGATGCCGTTCGCCTCCCCTTGTTCTTCATTTTCAGATTTAAAGAAATCGGAAATGGAGGACAAGCCTATGGAAGAACAGGAGAGCATATATGTATTGATAGTTAAGAAGAAACGGATTGCCGTGAGCAAGGAAGTCTATAGGGCTTACTACAAGCATAAAGAGCGGGAAAAATATCTCGACGGATTGGCAAACGCAAAAAACATATCTCTTGAAGCCTGCAATCAAAAAGGCATTCAGGCGGAATATGTAATTGCCTGTTCGCAAGAATCCATAGAGGACAAGCTCATCAAGGCAGAAATGATTGCAAAAATGATGGAATGCCTAAATCTTCTAGATAAGAATGAGCGAATGCTTATCAATGAACTGTTTTTCAATGGCAAGAGTGAGCGGCAATTATCAGCTGAAACAGGAATACCACAAAGGACAATTAATGATAGGAAACGGAAAATTCTATTGAAATTAAAAAAATTCCTGAAAAAATACAAATAAATCCGCTCACCCCCTCACTTTTTTGCTTAAAGAAGTGAGGGGTTTTTTTGTCCCTCATTGTTCTTTGAAAAAAGTCGGCGCAAGCCGTCCATATCCAACAGCTCAGATACGTTAACTGTTCAGCCGCCAATACGGAAAGCGACATTGGCAAACACGCCATGACTGCCTGCGGACTTTTCCGTCCGTCAAGCCGATAGAATCGAAGGTGACGAGCGAGAATGTTTGACCATAAAACAATCTGTGGTGGATTGTTTCGCCAAGACCTGAACAGCCTATCAT
>QZJQ01000019.1 GCA_003599795.1 Nitrospiraceae bacterium | reverse complement strand
CCGATTTTCTCGCCAAATCAGGATGTAGAATTTTACAGAGACCTCGGCATAGTCGGCAAGGATTTTGCTCTCAGGTCATGGCAGGGGATAATTGCTATTGAGCTGCTGACAAAATGCCTGCATGAGACAAGACCCTATGAAAAAGAGAACGGCTCTGCAGACTTTATTTACAGAGAATACCTCAGAAAGATATATTCCTCGCTGAAAGGAACCAATGGAAAAGTTGAAGACCTTCTTAAAAGTATGCGGAGGGATTTTCAAAATCTGCCTGTGCAGAAAGACAGGAAACCTCTGATAGGAATCATAGGTGAGATATTTGTAAGAAGCAACAAGTTCTCAAATGAAGATCTCGCAAGGAAGATAGAGGTTCACGGCGGCGAGGCATGGCTTGCGCCTGTTGAAGAATGGATTTATTACATAAATCACACAGCTTCTCAAAATGCCTTGCTAAAAAAAGAATGGTCTGATATTATGAATACTCTCTTAAAAACGTTCTTTCAAAAAAGAATAGAGCACAAATACTCGGGATATTTTTCAGGTTTCCTTAAAACCCTGAATGAACCTGAAACAAAGGAAATAATAAAAAAAGCGTCTCCGTATCTGCACAGTTCTTTTGAAGGAGAGGCGATACTAAGCATAGGCAAGGCAGTTGACCTGATAGAGAGAGGCGCTTCAGGCATCGTAAATGCAATGCCTTTCGGGTGCATGCCGGGCACAATAGTAACTGCGCTGATGCAGGGGCTGAATAAAAAGTACGGAGTTCCTTTTATAAGCATCCCGTATGACGGGACTGAATCTCCGACAACAGAAATACAGCTTGAGGCATTTATGCATCAGGCGAAAGAATATAAAGCTCATGGCTGATAGTTCATAGCTATGAGCCGACAGCTATCAGCTAAAGAGGGAGGTGATTTAGTGGGCAGTGTTGTTAAGTGGCGCAAAAAAAAGATGAGCAAGCACAAGCATAAAAAACTTCTCAAGAAGACAAAACATCAGAGAAGGGCCAGCAAATAGACTATGACTCATAATAGCCGGCCTTAAGGGGTAATCCTGAATTGAAAAGGCAGTTAACTGAAGACAACAAAAAAAGCTGAGGGCTTAATTGAATCTGCTTGCCCTTACGCCTATAAACGGCATTGACTTCACATAATCATAAAGCCTTTCTTTTTTTACCTTCCCGCCTTTATTTTTCAGCCCTCCGGCATGAATTAGATAAATTTCTCTATCTTCTTTCTGACCCTTTGACCCTTTGACCCTTTGACCCTTTTCTTCTACTTTAACTATCCCTATATGCCCGACTATCTCGCCTACCTTTCTTTTTTCAACAGCCTTTATAAAAAATATATAATCCCCGCTTTTCAAAGTGCCATTCGCCTCGGGCGAACCCGCCGAGGCGGGGAGGTCTTTGATACTTTTTAGTAAGTTTTTCTTTGAAACCATTTTTACCTTATCTTTTCCCCTTGAACCCTTTATCTCTGTAACCTTGCCCAGTTGCGCTGTTATCTCCGTTCCCCACCTGCCGCTGTCAAGCATGTCTTCGCCGTATTGAAACCTGTCCTCGTAATTAATGACATTTCCCTTGCTGTCAAGTTTTCCCTTTGTAGTAAATCTTTTATCAAGTGCCATATCTATTGCCTTGTCAGGCGTTATGCTCAATGCAAGCTCAACGGCCCTGAAACTCAGATACATGCAGTCCACACGCTCATCAGCAACTATTGCCTTTTTTGTCACATATTCTCCAAGGGGATCAGGGTCGTAAGGAGCGCCGATAAACTTTTCAGCCCAGAGCGCAATCCTCTCGCCTACAGACTTATCGGCAATTTCTTTCTGAAAAACAGCAATCTCACTGTCAGACATGAAGGCATGGACGGAAGGCTCTAATAATATAAGCAATAAAATTATGATACCTATATTTCTCATCATTAAGAATCTCCACCTAAAATTAAAATTTAAATAGCAAAATGCAAAAATACAATTCAAAATTCAAAAATATATTTCCTTAATTTTGCATTTTTAATTTTTACTTTTAAATTTTGCTTACGTTAGCCCCATTGCCCCGCGCACGCTAACCATCGTCTCTTCAGCCGCTTTTCTTGCCTTTTCAGTACCCTTTTCTATTATGTCAGCAACAGCCTTTGGGTTTGCAATAAGTTCGGAGCGCTTTTCCCATATTGGTTCAAGCACTTTAAAAATATTTTTTATAAGTATCTTTTTGCAGTCAATGCATCCTATCCCTGCTGTCCTGCAGCCTTCGGCAACCTCATCCTGCTCTTCCTTTGAAGAAAAAATCTTATGCAATTGAAAAACAGGCGAAAGCTCAGGAGTGCCCTTATCCGTCCTTCTTTTTCTCGCAGGGTCTGTCATCATGGTCTTTAATTTCTGTTCGGCAATCTCAGGAGAGTCCGACAGATATATTGCGTTGTCATAACTCTTTGACATCTTTCTTCCGTCAACGCCAGGAACTTTTGGAAACTTTGTCAGCAAAGCCTCAGGTTCAGGGAAAACCTCTTTATAAAGATAGTTAAATCTCCTTGCAATCTCTCTTGAAATCTCAAGATGAGGAACCTGATCAACTCCTACAGGCACATACTTAGCCTTGTAGATGATAATGTCCGCTGTCTGAAGAAGGGGGTATCCCAAAAAACCATAGGTGGATAAATCCCTGTCCTTAAGTTCCTGCTGTTTTTCTTTATATGTGGGGACTCTTTCAAGCCAGCCTAATGGCGTAAGCATAGAAAGCAAAAGATGCAGTTCAGCGTGCTGAAGGATCTTTGACTGAAGAAATATTGTGCACTTATCAGGGTCCAGCCCTGCTGCAAGGAAATTAACCAGAAGGTCGTTTGCCGATTCCTTAATCACAGAGGGATTTTCATATCCTGTGGTAAGCCCGTGCCAGTCTGCAATGAAATAAAAACAGTCGTATTTTTCCTGAAGCTTCACCCAGTTCTGGAGCGCTCCGATGAGATTGCCAAGATGAAGCCTTCCGCTTGCCTGCATTCCGCTGAGAACCCTGTCCAATCCAGCCTCCATCAGTAAATAGTGAAATATGAATGATATTATGAATTTATCTATGAGAAACTGTCAAGAAAAGCGCCAGTAGGGTAAACCGCCAACAGTATCGTCCATTCACCGATTCACCGACTCACCCTCTTTTGTCCAGCACTTCTCTTACTTTTCTGATGAGGTTATCAGGCGTAACAGGCTTGTCGATAAAATCCAAGCCTTCTGCAAGTATCTCGCTTTTGTGCGTGAAGTCTGACGGATAGCCGCTTGCAAAGAGCACTTTCAGCCCGGGCTTTATTTTCTTTATCCTCTCGTATGCCTCTCTGCCGTTCATCACAGGCATTACTATGTCTGTCAGGAAAAGGTCTATCCTGTCTTTGTTTTCCATGAATCTGCTTACTGCTTCCTGCCCGTCGCTGGCTTCTATCACTGTGTAGCCGAATTCTTCAAGCACTGTCTTTGCAAGTTTTCTTACTGATTCTTCGTCTTCGGCAAGAAGTATTGTCTCTGCTCCGCCTGTTATTGCCGTTGTTTCTTCTTTTTTTGCTCTTGTGTCTTTTGAAACAGCTGTATCTGTCAACGGCAGGTATATCCGGAATGTCGTGCCTTTGCCTTCTTCACTGTCTACTCTTATGTACCCCTGGTGCTGTTTTATTATGCCGTAGACCATTGACAGCCCAAGGCCGGTTCCTTTGCCTACTTCTTTTGTGGTGAAAAACGGCTCAAATATCCGTTCTCTTGTCTTTTCATCCATGCCAATGCCTGTGTCTGTGACTGTTATCTCGGCATAGCCTTTGTCAGGCTCTATTTGTATTGTCTCTGCTTCTGCGCTTACTGCCTTGTGTATCTTGTCTCCTGATATCCTTTTTATCTTGATTGCCAGTATCCCGCCTTCAGGCATGGCATCTCTTGCGTTTGTGCACAGGTTTACTAATACCTGCTCTATCTGCGCCGAGTCTGCCATTGCAATGAGTTCTTCTCCTTGAATCTCTGCCCTTAGTTCTATGTTTTCTCCTATCAGTCTTTGAATTACTCTCTTTACGTTTTCTACTATCCCTCTGAGTTTTACGGGCTCAGGCGCGCTTAGCTGTTTCCTGCTGAAGGCTAATAGGCTCTGCGTCAGATTGGCTGCCCTATCTGCCGAGGCAAGTATCTGCTCTATATATGCCTTTGTAGGGTCTCCTTCTTTTGCTTTCATCTTCAGTATGTGCCCGTAGCCTGTTATTGCCGTCAGGATGTTGTTGAAGTCGTGCGCTATGCCTCCTGCAAGCGTCCCGATGGATTCAAGCCGCTGGGAATGCATTAACTGATCTTCAAGCCTTTTTCTGTCCGTGATGTCCCTGTTGCTTACACGCCTGCCGAGAAATAAATCATTTTCATATATGGGAGCGCATACATGGGACAGCCATTTAATATCCCCGTTTTTGGTGACAATGCGAAATTCTATTTCTTCGTGCCGCGGTGACTTGAAATCAGCTATATGCCTTTCCCACAAATCCCTGTCCTGAAAATATACAATTTTGCTTCTAAGTACAGGGTCCTTTATGAATTCTTCCCTCGTATAGCCTGTAATGCGTTCGCAGGACGGAGATACAAAAAGGATTTCTCCTTTTTCTGTTATCCACGACTCCCAGTCATGCGAAAAATCTGAAAGAGTCCTGAACTTCCATTCGCTTTTCAATATCTCTTGCTGCTGCCTCTCAATACTCTCATAACTCTCCTTAAGAGCTGCGGTCATATCATTAAAACTTTCTGCAAGCTCTCCGAATTCAGTTTTGTCCTGATATGTAATTTTATAACCGAGATCGCCTGATTCAACAGCCCTCGTCGCTTTTACAAGCTCGGTTACAGGACGGACAATCGTATTCGTAAGATAGAGTGAAATCAGGACAGCAAGCAATGCAGTCAATCCGATAGTAATCAACAGTAATACCTTTGTCCTGCCGACTTCTGAAAGAGCGGCCTTGGTTTTTTGTTCAAGGTGTTCATTTGCCTCAACTGTCATCTTCTGAGAAAGCCAGATAAGCTTGTTGCCTATCACAGATGCTTCATTTTTGAACCCTTCCATCTTTTTTAAATCAGCTGATGCGGTTATATAACTGCTTAAGGCAGTCTTGTAATCTTCAACAAGATGCTGAACCTCGGATATACGATTTGATATTTCAGAGGAGTGATGACACGAGCTGCAGTTCATAATAGACTTGTCAAGCATTGTGACATTGCTCACAACAATATCAAGGTCTTCAGCCAGCGGAGTGCGTGCAGTGTAAAGGTTTGACTGGACAGTTTGAATGTTGCTTATTAAGTCCTGCCTTAGATGATCTACCTGAGAAAGCCTTATAATGTCACTCATTGTCATTGTGGTATTTCTCATGTACAGCATATGAATTAATGCTCCCATGGCAAAAAGCATCAGGAGGGCAAACAACGATAAAAATATTTTCTTTCTCACTTATTGATATACCTATAAGTTTTGATATCTATGCCGGCGCTTTTCACAATATCAAATACAGGACGATAATCCTCTTTTGTTGTTGGAACAAATTTTATCGCCTCAAATTTCTTAAGGGTTTCCTTGCCCTCGGCATCTTTGTCCATGCCGAGCAAAACATCCTTTAACCGTTTTTTTATTTCAGCGTTCAGGTTTTTTCTGACGCAGAGCCCGTTTGACGGAACTTCAGGCGATTCCGCAATTATGGCCAGCTTATTTTTTATTCCGGGGTCATTGCGCGCCATCCTGTCAAACATGGAATGTTTTGCACAGCCGACATCTGCCTTTCCTTCAAGGACTGCATTTATAGCAGCGTCATGAGTACCTGCAAAATAATGCTCTTTAAAATAAGCATCTATGTTTATACCATGCCTCTTAAAATACGCCATCGGGAAAATATATCCGGCTGTGGTTGCCTTTTCCACAAGGACAAGCCTTTTGCCCTTCATATCCGCTGTATTTTTTATGCCGCTGTCCTTCTTTACAAAGATGTAGCCTTTATAGGTAGAAGTGCCGTCAAGATTAACAGGGCGGGCAATTGGTTCAACCCCCGATGTCTCAATGGCCATTGCGCCTGTAAAACTTCCGAAGAATGCACCGTCCATTTTATCAGCCTTGAATCTGTCAATTATATTGCCGTACCTCGGCAGAATAGTGAACTTTATCTTTATGCCTGCCTTTTTTTCTATATACTCTCCAAGTAATTTATACCTTTCCGCCTGCTTAAAAACATTCTGCTCAGGGATAAGCCCTATGGTTAGTTCCTCAGCGTAAGACACTCCTGCGAGAAAAAATAACATCATAACAACAAGAGATAGATGCATTATGCCCTCCCCGCATTAAAGATGAGTTTTAGTACAAGCATACTATCTCACATGAAAAGATGCTTGTCCACTTAGCATACCAGTCTCTTAATTTTTTTTCTAAATGCTATAATAAACAAGATTGCCACGCAATGACAATAAAAAAGACAAAAATCTATGTTAGATAACGAACTTCTTCTAAAGATTCTCAAAAAGACCCTGTCTTCAGGCGGAGAGTACGCGGATGTGTTCGTTGAACACAGAAGGCCTGCATCCATACAGCTTGAAGACAACAAGATAGAAAAGATATTCACTGGCGTAGATTCAGGGGTCGGGATAAGGCTGATAGCGAACGGAAAAACCTATTACGCCTTCAGCAATGACATCTCCGAAAAAGCATTGTTAGAGCTGGCCGGCAGTTTAAAGGCATTACATCTTTCAAGCGGAAAGTCAGAGGACAAGGATTTTACGCTGGACCTTAGAAAACAGAAACCTGATGTTGACTACACTATAAAACTTCTTCCTGAAAAAATACCTATAGACAAAAAAATAGAACTCGTTAGGGCTGCAAACAAGACTGCGAGAGCTTTTGATAAAAGGGTAAGACAGGTGTTAGCCGGATACCGGGATTTTGTGCAGAAAGTCCGGATAGCAACATCTGACGGTTTTACAGCAGAGGATGAGCGCATTCATACGCTTATGGTGGTCCACATAGTGGCGTCCGACAACGGCATTATTCAGACAGGATATGAACAGGCAGGAGGCTCTATAGGTTTTGAACTTTTTGAGGATGTAAAACCTGAAGCCATTGCATTAAAGGCTGCGGAGCGTTCGATTATGATGCTCAGCGCAAGAAGGGCGCCTGGAGGAAGAATGCCTGTGGTCATATCATCCGAGGCCGGCGGCACCATGATACACGAAGCAATAGGGCACGGGCTTGAGGCTGACCTTGCACAGCAGGGGCTCTCGGTATATTCCAAAAAAATCGGTGAGATAGTCGCATCTCCTTTAGTGACTGTTATTGACGATGCAACACTTCCAAACAAAAGAGGCTCATTCCGCTTTGATGACGAAGGCACACCTGCACAAAAAACAGTGCTTGTAAAAAAAGGGGTGCTTACCGGTTATATGTATGACAGGTTTACAGCTATGCAGGACCAGACAAATTCAACCGGAAACGGACGCAGAGAGTCATACCGCAACAGGCCGATTCCGCGGATGACAAACACTTTTATCGCTCCGGGTGAATCCATGCCCGAAGAGGTCCTTAAATCAGTTACAAAAGGCATATTCGTCAAAAAGATGGGCGGAGGACAGGTTAACACGGTAAACGGTGACTTTGTGTTTGATGTTCAGGAAGGCTATATAATTAAAAATGGAGTTATTGGAGAACCTGTAAGGGGCGCAACTCTTACAGGAAGCGGACCGGAAATCCTTAAATCTATTGACATGGTTGCTTCTGACCTCGGCTTTTCAATAGGAACCTGTGGCAAGGACAACCAGGGATCCCCTGTGTCGGATGCAATGCCTACAATAAGAATCCCTGAAATGGTTGTTGGCGGCGAGGCATAATCCTGACAGAGTCGGAATAAAAGCATTACCGAATGTGTGTTGATAACCACACAGATGATGAATATTAACAACATAAATATCACATAACCCCTTGACTTCAAAGATATTTTTTCTGGCATCTTATTTGCTTATTTATATGACATGCGTTTACAGAGAACCATAAAGCAAGAAGTAAGTTTTGCAGGCATAGGGCTTCATACAGGCTCACATGTCACTGTAAAGCTGAAGCCTGCGCCAAGAGACACGGGAATCGCTTTCTACCGGACCGACAAGAATCTCTTGATACGGGCTGACGTGGGCGCTGTAGTTGATACTGCCTTTGCGACAAGCCTGGGCTATAACGGCACAAGGATAAAAACCGTTGAACACATACTCGCTGCAATATCAGGATTGGGAATAGATAACCTTATCATTGAGCTTGACGGCTCTGAGATACCGATACTTGACGGCAGCTCCACCGAACTGATTGACATAATCCTGAGAGGCGGGATTGCAAAACAAGGCAAGAAAAGGCCCTACCTGCGCATTATAAAACCTGTATTTTTTGATGACGGCCATTCAGAGATTGCCGCATTCCCGTATAACGGCAGAAAGCTGACATGCAGGATACAATTCAACCATCATCTCTTAGGCGAGCAGAAATTAAGCATTGACCTGAACGAAGAGACATTTGCAAGAGAAGTTGCGCCGGCAAGGACCTTCGGATTTGTGAAGGATGTAGAGTATCTAAGGGCCAACGGACTTGCAAAGGGCGGTTCGCTCGACAACGCCGTTATCCTCGGCGAAGACGGGATATTGAACAAATCCGGGTTGAGATTCAAGGATGAATTCGTAAGGCATAAGATACTTGATTTCATAGGTGACCTTTCACTTATAGGATTTCCAATATACGGACATCTTGTAGCAAACAGAACAGGGCATTCCACGAATATAAAATTCGTAAAGAGCCTGCTTTCTGCTGTAGACTGCTGGGAAATCGTGTCTGATACAGAATTTGTACAGGCGCAGGCATTGGCATATTCATAAAAAACGCTGATATTTCAGGGACTTACAAAAAACTACTTGATTTTTTATCTGAAATCAGTATCTTATATAGATACATCGTTCGTAAGTTTAATTGAAAGATAAAAAAAGAGGGCTGGAGATTGCACTCCCCAGCCCAAAATACTCTGAAACAGTAACCTATTTCTTTTTCTTCTTTGCTGCTTTCTTCTTAGCTGCCATTGTTGTTCACCCCCTCTCCGTCCCCCACAGGGGAAAGCTTAAATTTACATCCTGCCTATCAAGGTAATCCTTTTGCCTGACAGCAGTTTTTCCAGATCAACATCACCCTTTTCTTTCTTGTTTTTATACTCAGACTCATCAATTGCAGTATAGTTGATCTTCTTGCCGAACTTTTCTTCAATATTTTTTAAACCTGTGCCTATATTATTGGAGGATGCTCCTATTATAAAAAGGTCAACGCTGCCGACATCCTCGCCATCTGCATACGGGCCATATAGAAAAGCCGCCTTTGCGCCCGCCAGCCTCACTATTGTCTTAAGCGCGCCCGGCAGGCCCAGTGATTTATCAATGAGGTTCTTCATCTCTGAAAACAGCGGAGACATCTTATTCGCCTGAAAATATTTAAGATTGGCCACCCTGTGACTGAACAAAATTCCCATCTTCTCAAGATTATCCAGTTCTCTTTTAACTCCGGAAGGGTTCTTTCTTATAAGGTTGGCTATCTCCCTGACATAGAACTTTTCATCAGGGTTATTAAGCAGAAGGGCGAGTACATCAGCCCTTATTGCAGAGGAAAACAACATCTTCAGCGAGGTCTCTCCTGTGTGCTGCTTCCCTATTACTGACTGTTGTTTAACCATCCTGCATTATTTTATATCACAATAAAACACATTTGTCAACAAAAAAATTAACTTTTTATACAAAAAGATATTTTTTATAATTATACGAATATAATTCTGATTCAATACATCTCTCATAAGGCAACAGTTAACTGCTCTGTTTATACAAAGCTGCATTCAAAGTAAATGGGCCCAATCCTATTTATGAACAAAGATAAGATTTATGTATACGGAGCAATATGATTATACAGCAATCCGGTGCAGGTTATAGAACAATCGTTCATTTTAACGGCAGATACTACATATTGTGGCATTCAATCAAAGAGGCACAAGCGTTAAATCCGCTTGACTTATAAATTAGCAACTCATAAAATTTAACCATGCCGGATAATGATAAAGTGGTCCTGAGATTCACCAATGGCAAGTTGCTCAAGGGGTATTTACAAGAATTCTCTCAGGAGTCTCCTGAGATTTCATTCAAAAAACTGGATGGGAAAAAGACCCAGACCATTCCTGTCCTGAAGCTTAAAGCGATATTCTTTGTAAAGACATTTGAGGGCAACAGCAAACACAAAGAAAAAAAGATATACGGGATCAGGCGGAGTGAGGGCAAAAAAATATTCGTTAAATTCAAAGATGATGAATCCATGGTAGGTTATCTTCAGGGCAAAGCGCCCTGGGACAAAGGCTTTTTCCTGTCAAAACCTGATGAAAGGCAAACAGGCCTCTTCATTGTGCCGGTTGACGAAGACAGCAACAACATAAAAATTTTTGTTATATATTCAGCAGTCAAGGATATCACGGCAGTCCCTTGAAGCCATCGCGCCAGCTATAGAATTATTTATCGGTCATGGGGTATACTTACACATCGGTTTTCACTTTTCAGGAGGAAACAATGATAAGGCTTAAGGCAGTTATTTTAGCATTTACGGTTTTGGCGTTGTGCAGTATTTCAAGCGCAGCCATACTTTTAGACAAGGTGATTGCAGTTGTGAATCAGGAAGTCATCACATGGAGTGATTTATATAAAGCAATGGAATTTGAAGCAAGCGATAAACTTAAAGGTTTAAAAGAAGAGGAAAAAAGAAGGCTATTCAAGGAAAATGAAGCCCAATTCCTTGATGTCCTGATAGACATGAAACTGCAGATTCAGGCTGCAAGGCAGCGCGGAATAGACGCAACAGCAGAAGAGATAGCCGAAGCTATAAACGACATAAAGAAAAGATATTCCATGGATGAGCAAACATTTACAGCGTCACTGAAAAAGGAAGGCTTCACGCTGGACGAATACAAGAAAAAACTTGCTGAGCAGATTATATTGAGCAGGGTCGTTTCACAGGAGGTTAGAAATAAAATAGTTATCTCTGACACTGAGATAGCAAAATATACAGAAAAAAACAAAGATGCCCTGATAACCGATGACGCTTACAGAATACGGCAGATTTTTTTCATTAAACCCAAAAACTCCTCTGACAAAAAAACAACGGAAGATAAGGCTGACACTATATATCAGCAGATAAAGGCAGGAGAAAACTTTGCTTCGCTCGCCCAGAAATATTCCGAAGACCCGTCAGGCAAGGCAGGAGGAGACCTTGGATTTATTAAGAAGGGTATCATGGCAAAAGAGTTCACGGATGCCTTGTCTCAGATGAAAGCAGGCGATGTCAGCAAGCCCTTCTGGACTGACATGGGACTGCATATAATCAAACTTGAAGAAAAGATGGAAAAGCAGAGCGAAGCCGCAATAAAAGAATCCGCCAAAAATAAACTTGTTGAACAGCGTTTCTCCGAGAGATATAAACACTGGCTCAGAGAACTAAGAGAAACCGCTTATATTGAAATAAGACTTTAGCTTATCAGATACACAAAGCAGAGGAAATTTAATTATGCTCAAGATAGGTGTTCTTGCATCAGGCCGCGGCTCTAATTTTCAGGCAATAATAGATGCGGTAGAAAATAAGAAACTGAAGGCCTCTGTAGAGATATTAATCACGGACAATCTATCCGCCTTTGCGATAGAGCGGGCCAAGAAGCATAATATAAAGCATATCTTTATAAATCTGAAAGACTTTGCAACAAAGGATGAATTCTTCAAAAGAATTGCAAACGAAATGAAATCATGCGGCGTTGAACTCGTCATCCTCGCAGGATTTATGAGAATTGTAAGGAAGCCTTTAATAGACGCATTCCCGCACAGGATAATGAATATACATCCGGCGCTGCTTCCCTCTTTTCCGGGGCTTCACGGTCAGAAACAGGCGCTTGATTACGGAGTAAAGATTTCAGGATGCACAGTACATTTTGTTGACGAAGGAATGGATACCGGCCCTGTCATTATTCAGGCAGCAGTCCCTGTCTTGCCCGGCGATACAGAGGACACTCTCTCCGAACGCATACTTGTTTTTGAACATAAAATATATCCAGAGGCTGTGATGCTTTTTTCCGAGGGAAGGCTTGAGATAAAAGGAAACATTGTTAGGATAAAAGACCACCCTCAGGTCTCGTCTAATATCGTAAACCCGCCGAACAGATGAAACGATGCAAGATGCAGGATGCA
>QZJQ01000020.1 GCA_003599795.1 Nitrospiraceae bacterium | reverse complement strand
CTCTGGATAAATATCTTTAAAAATACATGGTTGACAAACCCTTGCTATTAGGTATATCATACCCCATATAAGACATGAGCGTGAACCTGCTTTTTTACAGGAAAAACATTGAGCCGAACGGCGATGTTGTCGAGATGAAGATATGGCAGGTGCCGCACTCAAAGGACAAACCGCACGGGCTTAAGTATTCCCTTGTTTATGTGCGGGAGGGCAGGCGGATAATAGGGTATGATAATGCTGAAGGCAAAGGAGACCACAGGCATTATAGAAACAAAGAGTATCCTTATCACTTCAGAGGAGTGGATGCTCTGATAGAAGATTTCCACAGCGATGTAGAAAAGGCAAAGCGGGGTGAGCTATGAAAGTTAGAAAAATAGACATAGGCATTAAAGGACTAAAGGAGAGCCTGAAAGACTTTGCAGAGACATGGAAAAAACTGGAGGCAGGCAAAAAAGCAAAAAAAGAAGAGGGGATATATTTTGACTCTATAGATACCATGAGGGCAGTTCTGACAAATAACAGACTGTTGGTTCTAAAAATAATAAGAGAGCGCCAGCCCAACTCTGTGTATGAACTCGCTAAAATGTTAAACAGAGACCTGAAGAATGTCAATCAAGACCTTAAATTGCTTGCCGAAGTCGGGTTAGTTACTCTTGAGAAAATAGAAGACGACAAGAAGAGGGTCATACCTCATGTGGATTACAGAAAGATTCTACTGGAAATACCGGTTTGATTTTTGATTAATGTTCTTTGCGGGAAGGAACCAAGATGAAGCCTTTTACAAAAATTGCAATTGCCGTGTTCTCGCTGGTTGCCGTTTTACATCTGCTGAGACTTGTCTTTGGCTGGGAAGTTATCATAAGCGGCATTGTTATCCCATGCTGAAAGTGCAGGGATTCGGGAGGCTAAAAATGATGGCTGTAGAAATAACATTGAGTTCACAGATGGAATTTATCGCACTGGAGATAAAAGGATGATTTAAAAAGTGTGTTCCCGCTTGACAAACGCCTTCCAGAATTGTATAACTAATATAAGAGGAGAACAAAAGATGGATAAATACAGAATGGAAGTGGAGAGGGAGAGAAAAGGGAATAGAGGAGAGAATACAGGGGCACGCAAGGTGGAAAGGCGTATTACTATTCATTTAAAGGTGGTGGCACTCGTGGTAGTAATGTTAGTTGTAGGGTTTTTCTTTGATATAAAAGATGTGCTTACAGAAATGGAATATACCTTTGCTGAGAATAAGGGAATACTTGTAGTAGGGGCTATAATAATAGCAATCGGGCTTGTATTAAAGTTCATCTCAAAAAAAACAGGGTATAATTTTAATGATAAGAAATATTTTAATGCTTCATCGGCACTTAAGACACCCACGCCTAATAGTAATAACCCTAACGATATGTGGAACATTTGACAGATAGAATATTTCTTTAGTTGATTCCCCTTAGATTAGTAAATAGACTTCAGTACATTTTCACTTCTGTTTATGTCTCGCCTATTACCAATCATTAGGATTATTCCCTTGAGCATACTTGTCGGGGTTCATAACTGTTCTTGCGTTTTTAGCTTCTTCAATTATTGTAGACGCAAAACTCTTATTGAAATCCGCTATGGATAAGCGTAGCAGGCTTTATTATCGCAGCAGGCCTTGCAGTTTTGCTGTGGAAGGAGATGAGGGGGAGGTGATGGATTCAAATGTAACGAGAGAAATAAGCAGTACAGTCTCATCGTATTTACTGTAGGAATTATTAGGGTTGACATCGTATTTTCCTCTGTAGATCAAGAATTTGTTCCTGAAGTTGAGCTACATGTTTCTTGTGCTCTGCTATTTTTAGAATGCTGCTTTTTGCAATCTCACCAGCAGGATTTTCATTTAGACCTAGAGTCAGTAGTTCATTGATTTGTTTGAAAATATTGCTTTTCTGGCTTTCTAATATTTCGATTTTTCTATATGTGTCAATATTATCATAGGCTGCCAATAGAATATGATTTAACCGTTTATTTTCTAAACGCCATTTTTCCAAAGCTTCTTGCCACTGCTGTAATTGATTTTGAGTGTTCTTCAAGTCACGCTCGCGTGATAATTTATCTTCTTGTAACTGGGCTATGAGTTTTTTATCAGGTTCAACATTAGCCTTTTGTTCTTTCGCTTGTGAACGTAATGATTCGATTTCTTTATCGCGAGGTTGAATAAGTGTAATATTAAGTACGTGCCAAGTAGCTATTACAGCCAGTACCATAAAACCTCCGACAATCCATATGGGATGTTCTTGTACTCTTTTTTTAAATTCCATGTATGAACCTCCCGACGACATAATAAATTTCATCGGCATAGCATCCGATATTGAATGACAGAACAAATAACACTGCAATTAAGATTTTTTGCATTGTTTTCCTCGTTCAGTTGATTTTTATTTTTTAGGTTTAACTTTGTATACACAATCCCCATAAACGCCACCAAATGCACCCGGAGAAATCTTTGTGACAGTGCCGTCTTTCTCATCCCAAGTCACATCTCCGAGTGAGAAAATGAGACGAACATTGACTATTGCTATGCCCCCTTTCCCTTACATTTTTCCACTATGTCAGAAATCATTGGTAGTTTCGTACTAGTGGGCCCTCCTTCTTTACCAGTAGCCATCATATTAGATCTCAGTATCTCATACCCCGGTATAGAAGCACTTGCATACTCGCCAAGCCACTCAGCGCCTTCAACAATTGGACACCATGACAACAAAACTATTGCTGAGATACAGATTAAATATTTCATGTGCCTTCCTCCTTGTATATTTTATTTATTTGTCATTGAGTAACTAATGCTTATCTCAATTTGATATTCCCCAATTTCACAAAACGAATATAGCACATTTTGGTTTTTATATAATGTGCCCCTAATTAATTTCCTGCTTCCAGGACTCAGCGCTTTTTTACAGGCTGTACAGGCTGAATTTTGACAGGCTGCTGAGATGACTGTTTAGGAGTACACTCAAATTTGCACGGGATGCTCGGAGTACTAGACTCTTTACAAACTGTATTTGCCGGAGGCATTTTTTTAAGCATATATAGATCAGAGGCCCCATGGGCCGCCGCCCCGTAATAGCATTTCATGTATCCCTGCGGATCAACTCCGCAGCGGTTGAAGAGGTTATAACCGGACGATTCGGATTTTTCCCATCCCTCGCCATTTTCAACCCGCAGCAATGTAAAAGGATTTATTGTGTAGACCTTTGGGCATTCTACTATGACAGTCTCTGCCAAGGCAGCAGATGACGCAAAGATAATTGCCGTAACGCATAACATAGATATAAACCTGATTTTCATTATTTTATCCTCCTCAATGTAAAAAGTTAAAAGGGGCAGCTTGTCCCCATTTCAATCCATTTTTATTATCTATATGTGTGGTATTTACTGAGTTTATGAAACGAATATAGCACATTTGGTCGTAAAGAGGAAGAGGGGGAATGTTAAATGCAATATAAGCCCTTTACAAGTATCCCTTCAACCTCTCAAGACTCTTTTTTGCGTCCTCAGGATTGTGGGCTTCAAGTGTGCAAATGAGGTCTCTGCCTTTCATTGCTGAGAATAGTTTTCCAAAATCAAAGGTCCCTTCGCCGATCGGAAGGTGCTGGTCAGAGGTCTTGTTGTTGTCATGCAGATGAAGCTCAATAATATAGGGTTTCAAATGCCTGAACCAATCTTCAAGTGATACTTTAGAAAAAAGGTTAAAGTGCCCAGAATCAAAGCAAATTCCAAAGCTATTATTCCCCATTTTTTCCATCAGCAGTCTCAAGTTTTCAGGCTCGTCCTCAAAGATATTTTCAATAGCAATTTTGGCTCCTATCTCCTCTGCTTTCTTTGCCAAAGGCCTCCATGTAAGTAGGCTTTGCTCAAGCCAGAGGCCTATATTCAGGGCGTATTTCCATTTCTCATATCCTGAGTGAAATACGACACATTTCACCTTCAATTCCTCCGCAATACTTAGAACATGGTAAAACCTTTCCATTGTCACAGCTCTGATTTTTGAGTCAACCGCACCCGGAGATAAATCCATAAACGGAGCATGGATTGTGAGGGAAGGGTTGTAATCAAGCTGTTTTTTAAGCTGCAATACGTCTTCTCTGCTTATTGAGTCAAGGGCGTTTGATTCAATATAGAGTTCAAGATTAAGTTTTTCCTGCCTGATGAACGAAAGGTGTTCTGCTATTTTGTGATAGGGAATATGAATCTGCGGGTCAATCACTATGCTTTAACTGCTGCTTCTGCCTTAGATTCTGTTTTGCTCTCTGCTTTAGTTTCAGTCTTGGTTTCTGTTTTTGATTCAGCGCCCGAGCCTTTCTTTCCATTAGGCTTTTTCCCTGAATCGGCGGGTTTTGACGCATAATCTGTTTTATACCAGCCTGTGCCTTTGAGAATAAAGGATGTATTTGAGATAAGCTTTTTCAATGTCCCCTTGCATTTAGGACATTTAGTAAGCGGTTTATCGCTGAATTTCCTGAGCGCCTCATGCATCTCTCCGCACTTCAGGCACTCATATTCGTATATTGGCATTTTGCAAACCTCCTGAGATAAACAACTCTTTTAATATAACTGAATTATTAAACTGCGGTCAATCACGCTTGACCCCGTTAGAAAACAAGCCTCGCCATAAATGACGGGGCATAAAGGTATATCTGGGAGGGGTTCAGTCCCTATACAATTTTCTAACGGGGTTGACTTTATGAGGAAAGGTTTTTATTATTCTCTATCGGGGCGTAGCGCAGTCTGGTAGCGCACACGGTTCGGGACCGTGGGGCCGAAGGTTCAAATCCTTTCGCCCCGACCAATTCTAATTCAATCTTCCTTCCTGTTTTAGCTTATTCACTATTTCCTGTATTTTCGGCAAAGCTTCAATCGCTGCTTTTTCTCCTTCAAGCACGGCTTCGTGCCTTTTTGAAAAGTCACCACTGCTTATGTAACCGACTTTTGGCTTTATCACAACATCCGCTTTTGAAAGCTGTATTGCCGCAAGTTTGGAATACATTATTGTTATTGATTGCAGGATGGTTTCAATTGTCCCTTCAGGCCGTGATGAATCAATATCGCCCGCTATATCTACCGCAATGACTATATCGGCGCCGAGCCTCTTTGCAGCGTCTACTGCAACAGGGCTGACAACGCCGCCGTCAACATATACTTTTCCTGAAATATTTACGGGCCTGAATATGCCGGGGATTGAACAACTGGCCCTTACAGCAGTGCCTGTATTGCCTGTTCCGAACACGACTTCTTTTCCGCTTTGAATATCTGTTGCTACAGCATAGAATGGGATTTTAAGTTTTTCCAACGGTGTGTTTTTTAGTATGCGGTTTATGTACGCCTCAAGTTTTTCTCCCTTTATGAAACCATTGTCAGGGATTGTCAGGTCAGCGACATCGCCTTTTTCTATGGAGAATGAGAGTTTCTGGAGTTCAAATGCATTGTATCCATAGGCATAAAGCGAGCCGACGAAACTCCCCGCGCTTGTGCCGATTATCATGTGTACCGGAATCTTGTTTGATTCAAGCACCTTGAGAACTCCGATATGTGCAAACCCCTTTGATGCTCCTGCGCCGAGCACAACCGCAATTTTTGCGGGAGGCAGAGTAAGTTTGACTTCTTCTTTGGGAGCGCATGAAGATAAGCAAAGCAGTAAAACTACTATAGATGCCTTTATTCTATTCATCTTTCACCCAATAACCATGCTTCCGATGCATGATACATGATACACGATACAAACAACATTATCCTGAGTCCTGCATCCTGTATCTTCTTGTTCAGCATATCCTTGGAAGCTGTTCGCCTGAAAGCATATCTATTACGCGCGTTCCTCCGATTCTTGTTTTCAGCAAGACCTTTCCTTCGGGCGATTCAGCGACTTCACCGATAATATTAGCGTCTTTTCCCAAAGGGTTTTTCCTCAGTATCGCAAGCAGGCTTTCAGCCGTGTCTTTCCTGACAACAGCGATTAAAATGCCCTCGTTTGCAATGTAAAGAGGGTCAATGCCCAAAAGTTCAGATGCGCCTCTCACTCCGTCAGGAACAGGGATTGACGCTTCTCGTATAGAAAAGCATAGGCCTGATTCAAGAGCCATTTCCTTGAGTGTCGTAGCAAGTCCTCCCCTTGTGGGGTCTCTCATTGCATGCACTTCTCCATGTGCGAGCATCTCCTGCACCATCTGATTCAATGGCGCTGTGTCGCTCAGGACAGGAGGATTAAAACTCAGCCCGTTTCTTTCAGCCATGACAGCAACTCCGTGATTGCCGATTGTTCCGCTTACGATGATTTTATCCCCTGATTTTATATTTGCGGGTGAGATATTTATTCCGTCTTCAAGTATCCCGATGCCTGATGTGTTTATGAATATTCCGTCTCCCTTTCCCCTGTTGACAACCTTTGTGTCGCCAGCAATAATCTTTACCCCTGATCTTTTGGCGGCATCTGCCATTGACGCGAGAATCTTTTTCAGGTCATTCATTAAAAAGCCCTCTTCAAGTATTAATCCTGCGCTCATGCAAAGAGGTTTTGCGCCGACCATTGAGAGGTCATTCACCGTGCCGTAAACCGCAAGCTCTCCGATATTTCCTCCCGGGAAAAAAACAGGAGAGACAACATAAGAGTCGGTTGTAAAGGCAAGCCTTGCGGGTGAATGGACTGACAAATCTACAATTGCAGCGTCTCCGAGGCTTTTCATATCAAACTCGGGGACAAAATACTCCCTTATCAGTTTATGCATTGCAGTTCCGCCGCTTCCGTGCGCAAGAAGGATTTTATCCACTGAACCCTCCGTATTTGTAATATGCGGCGCAGCTTCCCTCTGTGCTTACCATGCACGCGCCGACAGGGCTTTCAGGTGTGCATACGCCTGCAAACAGCGGGCATTCGTCAGGTGTTTTAATGCCTTTAAGTATCTCTCCGCAGGAGCATCCCTTCGGTTCCTGAGGGCCTGAAATAAATGAGGTCTCAATCTTAATCACTGAGTTTATATCCCTGTGTTTGTATTTGTCTCTGAGTTTAAGCCCGCTCAATGGTATGGTTCCGATTCCTCTCCAGTATGCATCGCACGGTTCAAAGTATTCGTTAATAAGAGCCACTGCCTTGGGATTTCCTTCTTCCCTCACAACTTTTTTATATTGTATTTCAACCTCTGCTCTGTTGGATGCAATCTGTTCAAGAAGCATGTTTATTCCCTGAAGTATGTCTCCTGCCTCAAACCCTGTTATCACTGAGGGTTTTCTGTATTTTTCAGATATAAACTCATACAGCCCTGTTCCAATGATTGTGCTGACATGCCCGGGCATAATAAACCCGTCAATTTTTACTTCGCCTGAACTCAGCAGTGCGTCCAATGCCGGAGGAACAAGTTTGTGAACAGAATATATATAAAAGTTGTTTATCCCTTTTCTGTCCGCCTCAAACAGTGTGGCAGCCACAGAGGGAGATGTTGTCTCAAAACCCGTTGCAAAAAATACAATCTTTTTGTCTTTGTTTTCTGACGCAATCTTAAGCGCATCTATTGGAGAATAAACAACTCTTATGTCAGCGCCCTCTGCCTTAGCTTCCGCGAGATTTTTCTTGATGCCGGGCACGCGCATCATGTCGCCGAAAGTCGTAAATATAACATTTTCTTTTCTTGCGATTTCCATTGCCTTTTCAATATCCTCAACTGCGGTGACGCAAACAGGGCAGCCGGGTCCGCTTATAAGGCTTAACCCCTCAGGCAGCAGTTCCCTGATGCCCTGCCTGAA
The DNA here is from genome assembly GCA_003599795.1 of Nitrospiraceae bacterium. Classification (GTDB taxonomy): domain Bacteria; phylum Nitrospirota; class Thermodesulfovibrionia; order Thermodesulfovibrionales; family UBA1546; genus UBA1546. The sequence continues at coordinate 4,531 of QZJQ01000020.1, read as the reverse complement.
TATAGCGACAGTATGTGTGCCGCAGACTTCCATCAGCCTTACGGGTTTACCTATTTGCTTTAAAAGATTTTTTAGTGTTTCAACTGCCAGGCTCAATGTTAACTCCTTTTATTCTTTAATCAGGGATGACTGCTTAAGCCTTTCCCTCACTATGTATGCCTGCCCCAGCGATATGCCTGCATCATTGGCAGGAACCTTTTCATTAGTATAAACGTTCATCCCTATTGATTTCAGCCTGTCTACGGTATTTTTCAGAAGATACATGTTCTGAAAAACTCCGCCGCTTAAAGCCACATCATGCAGTTTATGAACCATGCCGAGCCGCTGGACGACCCCGGCGATAATGGTGACCATGGTGTTATGGAACTTAGTGGCGATAATATCTTTTCCGATGCCTTTCGCCATATCCTGTATCAGCCTGAACAGAGTCAGGCAAAAGTCTATTTCAATCCTGTCTTTCAATCCGATGTCAGCAGGATAGTCTTCGTCTATGCCTTCTATCGTATGAGATTCAAGCGCCATTGCCGCCTCGCCTTCAAAGGTATTTGTGTCGCATATCCCGAGTATTGCCGAGACCGCGTCAAAGAGCCTTCCCGCGCTTGATGAAAGAGGCGAGAAATCTCTGTTATCAATGATTCCTAAAATAGCGTGTATCCTGTCACTGCCGTATTTTTCAATGAAGCCTATTGACTCCAGATAATCCATCACCTCATTGCCGGTGATATATCTTATGTAGCTTACCGCAACTCTCCACGGCTCTCTGATTGCCGTCTCTCCTCCCGGAAGGGGGATATACTTAAAATGCCCCGCTCTCTTAAAGCCGTCTGTATCGGCAATCAGGAATTCACTTCCCCACAGATTACCGTCAGTTCCGTAACCCGTGCCGTCAAATGCCACGCCTATGACTTTTCTCTTTATTCCGTTTTCCGCCATGACAGATGCAATATGGGCATAATGGTGCTGGATGCCGTAAAACAGAAGTTCGGAGTTTGGAGTTTGGTGTTTGGAGTTTTCTGTCGCTGAACGCTGAACGCTGAACGCTGAACGCTCTTCTGGCTTCTGGCTCAGCGCCCACTTTGTTGAAAGATAATTGGGATGAAGGTCATATCCGATTGCAACAGGGTTCACCCTATAAACTTTTTTTAGATTGCCGAGGCTCTCTTCAAAAAATTTTACAGTCTCGTAATTTTCCATATCTCCTATGTGATGGCTTGGAATGGCATAGCTTCCTTTTGTGAGGGTAAATGTGTTTTTTATATCAGCTCCGCAGCCGAGCACTTCAGGACCGTCATTATCCAGAGATATAGGTTCAGGCGCATAGCCTCTTGAGCGGCGGATGAAAAGGGATTGGGGATTGGGGATTGGGGATTTGTGTTTTCTTTCTAACCTCTGATCCCTAACCCCTAACCCCTGTCTTACTACCGAGTCATCCACACGCATGAAGATGTCCCTGTTATGAATCAGGAGGGCATCAACCATATCTGAGAATTTTGCCTCTGCCTCGTCATTGCTGACAACAATCGGCTCTTCTGAGATATTGCCGCTTGTCATTACAAGGGCATCAAAGTTTGGGGATTGGGGATTGGGGATTGGGGATTGGCTTTGAGACGCGGGATAATAAAACAGCAAATAGTGAAGCGGAGTATAAGGGAGCATGAAGCCGATGTACTGATTATTAGGGCTGATAGAATCAGGAAGTACTGATGCATGATTTTCTTCAGCCTGAATCCTGAATCCTGTATGCTTTTTTTTCAGGAGCACGATCGGTCTCTTATTGGATGTCAGAAGTTCTTGCTCTTTCTCTGAAACCTCACAGTATTTCCTTATTGTTTCTATGTCATGAGCCATAAGCGCAAAAGGCTTGTTGTTCTTTCTTTTCCTTTCTCTTAATCTTTCAACCGCATCTTTGTTTAGGGCATCGCATGCAATATGAAAACCGCCAAGCCCCTTTATCGCAACGATACCGCCTTGTTGCAACAGTTTTATTGTCTCTTTGATTGGATCTTTTTTCCCGTTCACTTTTAGCTTTCCACTTTTAACTTTTAACTCTAAATCCGGCCCGCATTTAGGGCATGCATTAGGCTGGGCATGAAATCTCCTGTCAGAGATGTTGTTATATTCGCTTTCGCATTCATTGCACATTTTGAAGACAGACATGGTGGTATTGTGCCTGTCGTACGGAACGGCATTTGTGATGGTGTACCGGGGCCCGCAGTTGACGCAGTTTATGAAAGGGTAGAGATAACGCCTATTGTCCTTGTCAAGCATCTCTTTAAGACAGTCATCGCATACTGAGACGTCAGAAGATATAAGCGTAAAACTTCCGCTGTCTCTGCTTTTTACTATCTTTAAATCCGCATAGCCGCAAAAAGGCATAGGCGAAATATCAATTTTGTTTATCTCTGATAATGGAGGCGCTTCTTTTGGAAGCCTGTCTATAAATGACGTGACGTCTTCGCCCTCTATGTCAATTGCCACGCCGTCAGCGGTATTGGTTACAGTGCCTTTCAGGTTAAGGGATTTGGCAAGGTTATAGACAAAGGGCCTGAAGCCGACTCCCTGCACAACGCCTTTGATAGTAATGAGGACGCGGTTCATTCAATTAGTTTTAACTTTTTTCGCCTGCGGCGGCGAACCCGCCTGAGGCGGGAACTTTTAACTCTTAACTTTCTTTGTCAGCCAGTCAGCCCATTCTGCGATTCCCTTGCCTGTTTTGCATGAAACCTCAAATATTTTCAGCGAAGGATTCAGCGACATCGCATCTTCCCTGATTTTTTCAATGCTTGCATTTGTATATGGCAGAAGGTCTATTTTATTCAATATTAAAGCAGATGATTCCTGAAACATCAAAGGATATTTTAACGGCTTGTCATCGCCTTCTGTTATGCTCAAAACCATTGCCTTTATATCCTCGCCTATATTGAATTCAGCCGGACATACAAGGTTTCCCACGTTTTCTACAAAGAGCAGGTCTGTCTCTTTCAGGGGAAGTGATACCAGAACCTCGTTAATCATATTTGCGTCAAGATGACATGCGCCGCCTGTATTTATCTGTATAACAGGCACTCCGAGATTTCCGATTCTTTCAGCGTCAGATGTGCCTGCAATGTCACCCTCTATAACAGCAGTTTTTATTTTTCCGTTCAGCTCTTTTATTGTTTTTTCCAGCAGGGATGTCTTGCCTGCTCCCGGTCCGCTCATCAAGTTTATGACATAGACCTTTGCCTCGTCAAAAAGCCTGCGGTTTTCAGCTGCAATTCTCTCATTGGCCTCAAGTATCCGTGTAACGACCTTAACTTTCATTCAAAACCCCCTAAGTTGTCATTAAAATACTTCCATATCAGTGATTTCAAGTTCGCGCCCTGTTTTTATATTAAACGAGGCGCTGCTGCATTCAGGACAGCACAGAATGTATTTTTCATTTGTGACAAAATCTTTGCCGCAGTTGTTGCACAAGCCGCTTACAGGTATCTCATCTATTATAATGCCTGCTTTTGCCGCAATTGTGTCGGCTTTGACTGCATTGAATGCAAAAAGCAGGGCGTCGGTCATTATGCCCGACGCCCTGCCTATCTTTAACCGTATTGATTCTATCCTGTTATAACCGGCTTTCCTGCAGTTGTCAACGGCAATCTCAAGCACACTCAGCGCAATAGAAGCCTCATGCATTATCAGGTCTAACCTTTGGAGAGCCTGTCTTTTTCTTTTTCGTATGCCTTTTTGCCTGCTTCAACTGCTGCGGTGATGGCAGATTTTTTTTCATCGTAAAAGCCTTTGCCTTCATCCACCGTTGATGTTACGCCTTTTTTGATGTGCTCCACATAGTCCTCTGCCTTTTCCCGCATGTCATCAGCAAATTCCTTTATTCTTTTTCTGGTATCGCTTCCAGACTGCGGCGCCAAAAGCATGGCAAGCCCTGCTCCTACAATCCCTCCAAAAATAAAGGAAAGAAATACCGTGCCTGCGCTGTGTCCGTCGTTCTCTCTCATTTTGTGCCTCCTTTCGTCAGAAAGTTCTTTATTAAAACTTCAAGGGCTGTTCTTATCCCAACCCGCAATCCCGAAACTTTTATTATGGCCTCAGCGCTGACTTCATTTAAAAGCACGCTCACCTTTTTGAAGTTCTGCCCGATATCCCTTGCGCTGCCTGATATTAACCTTACGTCTTCTGTAACGGCATTTACGTCATCCGTGACCTTTCTCATGCTTTTCAAGGTCTGCCGGAGTTCTTCCATGGCAGGTATCAGCGAAGCCTCAGTTGTCGTCAGAAAATCCGTTAAAGCCTTTGCCGATTTCCTGAGTTCAAGCAGCACATACACGAGAAAGCAAACAACAATTAAAAAAGCAATCGTCATAAGCGCAAACCATATCTGATTCATCGTCCCTCCTAATATCAATTATATCACAATAGCCGGCAAGGTCAACGGCAGAAATTTAAATATATTTAAGCACTAATTCATGAAAAATTGTTATAATTTTTTATGCTTTCGGAAACAGAGATAATCATCCGCTTGGTCCTGGGCGCTGTTTTA
>QZJQ01000022.1 GCA_003599795.1 Nitrospiraceae bacterium | reverse complement strand
CTTATGCCGGTTAATAAACAAAAAAAATTTTACGGTTTATAAAATTCCAAACCAAGATTTGAATTCAGGGTCTGATATTAATGTTGATTTAGATGCCGAAGAGACTTGCCGTATATTAAGCAGTGAACAAGAAGTACCTGACTGGCTGATTGTTGACCACTATTCCCTGGGTGAGAAATGGGAAAGGCGGCAGAGACCCCATGTGAAAAAAATAATGGTTATTGACGATCTGGCTGACAGAAGTCATGACTGTGATTTATTACTGGACCAGAACCTGTACGAGAACATGGAAAATCGATATAACGGGTTGGTTCCCGATCACTGTATAAAGTTTCTGGGACCCAGGTATGCATTCCTGCGTTCAGAATTTTTCCTGGCACGACAGGGTCTCAGACTCCGAGAAGGCCAGGTTAAAAAGATTTTGGTTTTCTTTGGCGGCACTGACCCTGGCAATCAAACGGTAAAGACTCTGGAAGCTTTGAGGCTGCTGAACTCTTCTGAGATTTCTGTTGATGTGGTTGTGGGCCAAACCAATCCCTACCGGGCCCAGGTGAAAAAGATATGTTCAGATGTGCCGAATTTTTATTTTTTCTGTCAGGTGCAAAATATGGCTCAGCTAATGGTAAATGCTGATTTAGCTATTGGAGCCGGTGGCGTTGCTGTGTGGGAGAGGTGTTACCTGGGACTGCCGGCATTAATTCTGGTGGTCGCCCAAAACCAGTCAGCAGTTGCTTCTGCTGTCGCCGGGGCTGGAGCTGCCCGGAACCTGGGCTGGAGTGCCGGGATTAGAGTGGAAGAATTGTCTGAAGCAATTAAATGGGCAATAGATAATCCGGATGAAATTAAAAGAATGTCGAAAAAGGCTTTGGATTTAATGGGCGGTTCAATATCCGAAACCAATGACAGTATTATTCAGGCATTAATGGCAGGTGAATAGCAATTTGCCTTTAACACTACCATAAAAGCGGACAGTATGAGGACGTTGTTTGTTTTGAAATGTTTAATGATAATTGGAAAAAATGCCAAATGGGAGGCTTAAATTAGTGTTTGATAAGGTTAAGAAAAATCAATTTGGTTTTTATGAATTGAGGCAAAAGCCCTCTGCTGAAGAATTGCGGCAGTATTATTCAAACAGGTATTATCAAGAGTCTGCCGGGAGTTACGAAAAAACTTATTCAGAAGGCGAAATCAGATACATAAATAATAAAATTATGCAAAAATATATAATCCTGAGAAGGCTGCTGGGGCAAAATAATGCGCAAGATTTGCGGTTCCTTGATGTGGGCTGCGGGGAAGGATGGGCCCTTAGGTTTTTCAAAAACGAGGGATGGGAAGTAAAGGGATTGGACTATAGTGAGTATGGGTGTAAAACTCAAAACCCCGACTGTTTGGAATACATCGAAGCAGGAGAAATTACTGATAATATCAGGCTATTAATAAACGGGAAAGACTGTTTCCATGTAGTTTGGTTAGATAACGTACTCGAACATATTATTGATCCGCTGCTGCTGCTTGAACAGTGCACTGAAATTTTGCACAGTGACGGAATACTGGTAATAGAGGTGCCTAACGATTACTCGGTTTTACAGCAGTACTTGTTTGACGGTAACTACATATCTGAACCCTTTTGGTTAGCGGTCCCGGACCATATTTCATATTTCAACAGTGATGGATTGAAGGCAATATGCAGGTCCTTAAATTTGGAATGCAGGTATTTAATGGGAGATTTCCCCATTGATATGAATCTTTTTAATGAAAATACCAACTATGTCCGAAACAAATCACTGGGTAAACCCTGTCATAAGGCGCGAATAACTATTGAAAATATGCTTCACAATATCTCGGTGGACAAAACAAATGAACTGTACAGGGTGATGGCTGAATTGGGGTTAGGCAGACAGATAACCGGCTTTTTCCAAAAGAGCGGAATAGGTGAAGAGGGGAACAGCTTATGAAACCAAAGGATGAAATAAGAATTCTGGGTGGTTCAACAGAGAAAGAAAAATCAAACAGAGAACATTTTGTAGGTCAACTAAAACATTGCCCAATTCCTGATAACGAAATACTTGATAATTTGGGCTTGTTTTTAAGAAGACAGACCCTGTCCCGAATCTTGTTTATGCATGAGCTTTACCGGAAGATCCTTGATGTTCATGGAGTGGTAATAGAGTTTGGGGTGCGTTGGGGACAGAACCTGGCATTGTTTGAATCATTCAGGGGCATGTATGAACCTTATAATTATAATCGAAAAGTAATCGGATTTGATACCTTTACCGGTTTTCCTCAGGTTGACCAAAAAGACGGTGGCACATTAACAATTGGTGATTATGGAGTTACAGAAGGATATGAGAGTTTTCTGGAAGCGGTTTTGAAGTATCATGAATCAGAAAGTCCCATAGCACATATAAAAAAGTTCGAACTAATCAAAGGGGACGCCACAGAGACAATTGAGACTTATCTAGAAAAACATCCTGAAACTGTTGTTGCTTTGGCTTACTTTGATTTTGACATATACCTGCCTACCAAAAAATGCCTCATGGCCATTAAAGACCGGCTTACCAGAGGAAGCATTTTGGCCTTTGATGAACTAAACTGCCCACAGTTTCCCGGTGAAACAATAGCTTTTAAAGAAGTTTTCGGAATTGATAAGTTTGCTCTGAAAAGAAACTCACTAAATCCTTTATGCTCATATGTAGTTATTGATTAGTTCTTGTTCCATGGGTTTTTGAAGGAGGAAAGTTCAATTGTTTAACGGGAAAAAAGAATTTGTCAGAGGTGAAGCTGGTTTTTATATCAATATTCTTGTCACCAGTATCTCCAAAAAAGTACCAATGATTGAAGCTATTAAGAAGGCCGGCTTAATCCTGGGAAATTCCGGCCGGGTTTTTGGCGCGGATTCTGACGACGGATGTTTTGGGAAATACTTTGTTGATGAATTTTGGCAAATGCCAAAATTATCGGACCTAAGTATTGCTTCTTTGTTAAAATACTGCGGAGATAATGGTATTTCTGCTATTATTCCTTCACGTGACGGGGAGCTCCGGTTTTTTGCCACACATAAAAGGACCCTTTACGATAATGGGATTTCCGTAATGGTTTCAGATTTGGAGGCCTGTGAAACGTGTATTGACAAACTGACTTTTTACAGAAGGGCTTCTGAAATGGGTTTTCCGGTAATACCCACATCTCCGCATATTGATGATTTACAATGCAGTAAATATGTGGTTAAGGAAAGATATGGCGCTGGAGCGCACAAGATAGGACTCGGCTTAACAAAACAGCAGGCTGTGTTACATGCGGAAGACTTGGAGGAACCTGTTTTTCAGCCCGAAGTTGAAGGAAAAGAAGTAAGTGTGGATGTATATGTGGATTTGAAAGGAAAGACAAAAGGGGCGGTGGCCCGCACACGAGACGTGGTGGTAAACGGAGAGTCTCAAATCACAACTACGTTTTCAGACCCTGCCCTGGAAATGGTTTGTTCTGAGCTGGCCGAAAAACTGGGGCTCTATGGGCATGCGGTGATACAGGGGATTATTGATGAAAATAATAATTTTAATATAGTTGAATGCAACAGCCGTTTTGGTGGTGCTTCAACACTCAGCCTTGAGACAGGGCTGGCCAGTTTTTACTGGTTTTTGCTGGAAGCCTGCGGTTACAGCATAAGTGATTATCCCTTTATACGGTCAGTTACAGAGAAAAAACAGGTTCGCTATCCGAAGGACTTAATAATATTATGATTTTAGTCTTTGACCTGGATGATACCCTTTATGATGAAATGACTTTCGTCAGAAGTGGTTTTAGTAAAGTTTCAGAATACCTTGAGAAAAAATACAGGGTTCCTCCCCGCGAGAGTTTTGCTTTAATGCTTAACCTTCTGAGACAAAACGGCAGGGGCCGGGTTTTTAATGACCTTCTTTCGAACTACGGTTTAAGCCAGGGCAATATTAAGAAGTGTCTGTCCATTTACCGCTCTCATGAACCGGCTATAAGTCTTTATGAGGAAGCCGATGATTGTTTAAATCGTTTTAAAGGTATTCCCAAATACATCGTTACCGATGGCAACAAACTTGTCCAGGAAAATAAGATTAAGGCCCTCAACCTCGGGCAGAGGGTGAAATTTTCATTTATTACCCACCGTTATGGAAGGATTCATTCCAAGCCATCCCCATATTGTTTCTTTAAAATCTGTGAAAAAGAAAAATGTTTACCGCAACAGGTTATTTATGTAGCTGACAATCCCGGAAAAGATTTTGTGGGGATTAAGCCATTTGGTTTTATTACAGTCCGTGTTTTAACAGGGCAATATCGTAATGTCAGTGCCGCAAAAGCCTATCAGGCGGATTATTCTATTAATTCTCTGTCAGAGCTGACCCCGGGATTTGTCAGAAGTCTGGCCCGAAGAATATGACTGGTCCAAAGAATATGATAAGGAGCTTAAAAATTTAGATGAAGCCGGTTAAAATTGCTGACAAGTTTATAGGCCTTGAATATGAACCGTTTATTATCGCGGAAATGTCAGGCAACCACAATCATTCCCTGGAGCGGGCTCTGGAAATAGTGGATGCAGCCGCCAAAACCGGTGTGCACGCCTTGAAGCTTCAGACGTACACTGCTGAAACCATGACTCTAAATATCCGGCAAGGGGAATTTTTTATTGATGACCCTGACAGCTTATGGAAAGGTAATTCTTTATATGAACTGTACCAAATGGCTTATACTCCCTGGGAATGGCACAAACCTATTTTTGACCGTTGCCGGGAATTGGGGCTGATAGGTTTTAGCACACCTTTTGATGAAACTGCCGTTGATTTTCTGGAATCTCTGGAAGTGCCGTGTTACAAAATCGCATCTTTTGAAAACACGGATATTCCGCTTGTGCGTAAAGTAGCTTCTACAGGGAAACCGGTTATTATTTCAACTGGAATGGCGACTGCCGGCGAACTGGATGAGACTGTAAGAGAAGTACGACAGGCCGGCTGCAGGGATGTCGTCCTGTTAAAATGCACCAGCACTTATCCGGCCGCCCCGGATAACTCTAATTTAATGACTATTCCGCACATGCGTGAATTGTTTGCCTGCCAGGTTGGCCTGTCGGATCATACATCTGGAGTTGGCGCTGCCCTTGCCGGTGTTGCATTGGGCGCAACAGTCCTGGAGAAGCATTTAACCCTGTCGCGGGCTGAAGGAGGAGTAGATGCCGCTTTTTCTATGGAACCGGACGAAATGAAGGAACTGGCTGTGGAAAGTAAAAGGGCATGGCAGGCTCTCGGCAGTATCCACTATGGTCCAACTGAAAAAGAAAAGAATTCTTTGAGATTCCGCAGGTCCCTTTATGTTGCCATGGACATGAAGGAGGGCGAGGTTTTCAACAGGGAGAATTTAAGGGCCGTAAGACCCGGACTGGGCTTACCGACAAAATATTTTGAACTGTTACTGGGGAAAAAGATAACCCGGGATGTAAAGGCAGGAACACCTGTTGACTGGGATATGGTTATTCGCTGACCATTTTGTCAAAAATTAAAGCCAAGGAGCAGATTTACTGTGGATAAAATTCAAACCGTTCTTGAACCAGCATATATGCGGGATTTTTGCTGTATCGGAACAAACTGCGAAGATTGCTGCTGCCGTGATGGATGGCGAATATATATTGACCGTGATACCTTCAGGAAATATGAAGAAGCAGAGGACCGGAAGTTTAAATTAATGGTTGAGGAGGGAATGACAGTCAATCGAAACTCCTCCGCTAACCGCGCCTATGCGACAATCAAATTGAACGAAGACGGCAGCTGTCCTTTTTTAACGGACCAGAACTGGTGTAAGATCCAGTTGAACCTTGGTGAAGAATATATATCTGATGTGTGTTTTTTCTATCCCAGGATTACCAACCTGATAAATGGCAAATTTGAAAAGTCAATTACTGTATCATGCCCTGAGGCCGCCCGCAGGGTACTGCTGAACGCGGAGGGTATTACGTTTAACCAGTTTGAGGTCCCGTTTGGCCAGCGGACCTTGATCACTGCAAACAACAGGACACCCAATCTTAAAGCAGAACCGTTCTTATGGGAACTGAGGTTTTTTACCATTCAATTACTGCAAAACAGGGATTACGGTATTGCCGACAGGCTGATTATTCTCGGCATGTTTTGTTTGGATGTTCAAGAGTGTTTGGAAAAAGAAGAGTCAGGACGAATTCCAGGTTTAATTAATTCATATGTTCACTCTTTAACTACAGAAGAGCTGAAAGTTCCACTGGCAGAGATACCCGTCAATTTCCGTACCCAGTCCGAATTACTTCAGTTCCTAACTGAGACACTTGTACCCAAGAAAAAGCAAAGATACGCAGGGTGCTATAACCGGCTGCGGGAGAGTTTGGGGCTGGAAAACGGATCAACTGAAGAAATTGCGGAACGATACCGGGATGCCTATCAAAATTATTACCACCCCTTTATGAAAGAGAATGAATACCTCCTGGAGAACTATCTGGTCAATTATGTTTTCAGCAATGTATTTCCCTGTGGGTTACTGCCTACTGTATATGATGAATACATTGCTCTTGCTGTCTATTATTCTCTGATAAAATATCACCTGATAGGAATGGCTGGTTTTCATCAAGGACTTAATTATGACATTGTAATTGAATTGGTCCAGTCATTTTCCCGGAGTTTTGGACACAGCCGGGAGGCCCTTAATACCTTGCTGGAGTTTTTGAACAGGACCGGTTTTATAAAAATGTCGGATATGATGTTATTGATTAAGAATTAAAGCCAATCTGCACAATCCGGGGAGGATCGGTTAAATGAACGGAATTAAAGTACCTGTTCTGAGGGCCAGTTATATGAGACATTTTTCATGTATCGGCGGCGCTTGTGAAGACAGTTGTTGCAGCGGCTGGAATGTCAGTGTAGACCGTAATACATATAAAAAATATAAAAAGCTGCCCAAATCAGAACTGGCTTCATTGATTGATGAAAACATAAAACGTGTGCGTGACAATTCGACAGACCAGAATTATGCCAGGATAGAGATGGACCCGGAGGATAGATGTCCTCTTTTGTCAACGGAAAATCTCTGCACCATCCAAATCAAATTGGGGGAAAAATATTTATCCAATATCTGTGCTACATTTCCGCGGATATCTAATATGGTCAACGGGGTTTTGGAAAAGTCGGGTACTGTTTCCTGCCCCGAGCTAGCCCGTCTTGCATTGCTCGAGCCGGATGGAATTGAGTTTGATGAAATAGAAGAAGACTCCGGATTTCGGGTTCTAGTAAAAAATCAGTTGGATACAGATAGCCCTGATAATGCTAACAGGCCGGAACAGTATTTCTGGCAAATTCGTATTTTCACCATTCAGGTCCTTCAGGACAGGCGGGCTCCTCTTAATGAGAGACTGATTATTTTGGGGCTGTTTTTCCGCAAAGTACAGGAACTGATTGATGATAACAGGTCAAATGAGATCCCGCAATTAGTGGAAGATTACATAAAGTCCAATCCCACGCGAATGATGGGTGAAGGTTTGACAGGCATTTCCGGTGCAAATAAGGTTCAGATGCTCCTTTTGACATCACTGCTTGATACGCGTTTAAAAACAGGTTCTCTGACAAAGCGATATCTGCAGTGTTTTGAGGAGTTTTTGTACGGTATTCATTATTCACCGGAGACGAAGGCAGAGGAAATCGTACAGTATTATGAGGAGGCCTATATCCAGTTCTACCAGCCCTTTATGAATAAACATGATTATATTTTAGAGAATTACCTTGTTAATTATGTATTTAAAAACCTGTTTCCATTCAATTCAGCAAACTCAGTATTTGATGAGTATGTGATGATGGTTTTGCACTATTCAATTATCAAGCTCTTACTGATAGGTCTCAGCGGTCACCACAAGGGACTTAACACAGAATTAGCACTTAAACTGATTCAGTCCTTTTCCAAAACCTTTGAACATGACACTACCTATCTGCAAAGTATTTTGAAAGCTTTGAATGAAAAAGGATATACCTCCATGGCTTATATGGTGATTTTTTTGAAAAACTGAGTATTACTCATTTTTGTGGCTAATTTTTAAGAAAGTATAAAGTAATGTGACAAATATTCGATATAGATAGCAAGAAGTTTATTTTTGTTTCTGGAGTGATTTGTATGCAAGTTAATTCGGCTTCGAATTTTGTCCGGGTGAGAACTCTGCCCACTTCATCAGACCCTCCTCCTAAGGAAGTGCTTGCTTTAAAAACCCCGGACGGTGCTGTTGAACAGGAGACCTTGCCTGTTCCTGTCAGTGAACGGTCAATTATTAAAGCTATAGAACAGGCAAACAAGATTATGATTAATCATAAAACCAGGGCCGAGTTTTCAGTTCATGAAGAAACAAAAACCATTATGGTCAAAATCGTAGATATTCAGAATGAAAAGATTTTGCGTGAATTTCCTCCGGAAAAAATTCTGGACCTGATTGCAAAACTTCTGGAATTGGCAGGAATTATCGTGGATGAAAGGAGGTAAAAGACGTGGCTGTTAACAATATTTCCAATAACCTTTTAAGATTTGACGGTATGGCGACAGGTCTGGATACCGCAAATATCATCAAGCAATTAATGACTGCTGAGAAAATCCCTCTGGATAAGCTTAATCAAAAGAGGACCCTGCTGGAATGGAAGAGGGACAACTACAGAGACATCACCAATACCCTGCGGGCCTTCAGAGATCAATTTATGGACATTGTCAAGCCTTTGACTAATATGAGGTCTGAGTCAGTTTACAAGAAATTCTCTGTAACTTCATCCAATTCATCTATAGTTTCAGCAGTGGCGAATTCAACCGCTATCAGCGGTGAGCACAGTATTACACAGATTAAGTCATTGGCCTCCGCCGCTAATGCAGCCAGCAGTGCCGGTATTACTGCCGCTTTAACAGGCGCGGGTGCAGCGGGTTTTGATTTTACGGGCGGCAGCAATCAGTTTAATGTTACGGTAGATGGGGTTGCCAAGACTATTAGCCTTAGGACAAGTTCAGCATATGCCGATGTTGATGACCTCGTCAATAATGCCGCGGATGGTATCCAAAAACTTGTCAATGATGCTTTTGGAACAGGAAAGGTAAGTGTAACGGCCGACCCGGTCACACAAAAACTGACTTTTTCGTCACCTGCCAATTCAAGTAGAATTACTTTAAGCAATGCCGCTGCAAACAACGCTCTGGGAACCCTTAATTTTGCTACCGGTTCTTCCAACAGGATTAATACCGGGGAAACTTTGGAGACTATCGCCGCTAAACTGGCGGGTAGTTTGACCTTTGATGGAAGTGATAATGTAACTTTCAAAATTAACAACATTGATTTTAGTTTTAATAAAACCCAGACCTTAAATGATGTAATAACTTCTGTTAACAGCAGCAGTGCCGGTGTAGAACTCAGGTACAGTGAACTGACTGATAAAATTAGTATTACAGCGAAAACAAAGGGCGCTGGAGATAATATTGTTATTCAAAATACCGGCGGGACCTTATTCGGCAATTCGAGTGCCCTTAATATTTCCGCTGTCAGCGATATTACCAGTGTCGCCAACGGCACGGTTAATGCGGGTACTGATGCTGAGTTTACCCTTGACGGTGTTTCTGTAAAGAGAAGTGATAATGTTTTTACAATTGATGGCATTACTTATACACTCAACAGTATTTACAATGACCCGGCGGACCCTGCTAACGCGCCGGTAAAAATAACTGTTAATCAGGATACTGAAGCAATTTTTGATACAATTAAGAGTTTCGTGGATAAATATAATGAAGTGATAGATAAAATCAATGGTGAATTGACCGAGAAATATGACCGTAATTACCTGCCACTGAGTGATGAGCAAAAAGAAGAGATGACTGAAGATGAAATAAAACTCTGGGAAGAGAGAGCCAAAACTGGATTGTTAAGAAATGACACTATCTTACAGAAGATTGTCAATGACATGAGACGGTCAGTTTATGATTCAATAACTGATGTCACCGGTGGTATTACCGATATCGGGATAACAACATCCAGTGATTACAGGGACCGGGGTAAGCTGGTAATCGATGAAACCAAATTGAAAGAAGCCATTCAGTCTAACCCGGACAAAGTGCAGAATATCTTTTCGAAAACCTCAGCCATTGACTACTCACCTGATCTTTCGCCTGCTGACAGGTCCCAGAGGTATAATGAAGAAGGTATTGTGCACAGACTGTATGATATTATCCAGGACAGTATCAGAACTACCAGAAATGCGGGAGGGTACAAGGGTATCCTGTTGGAAAAAGCAGGTGTGATAGGAGATATTACCGAGTTCCAGAATATTATTGACAAAGAGATAAACGAGAAGGATCAGAGCATTTCAGCATTACTGGACAGGCTGGCCCGGAAGGAAGAGTATTATTACAGAATGTTTACTGCATTGGAAAAGGCTGTATCTCAGATGAACAGCCAAAGCGCCTGGTTAATGCAGCAATTTAGCGGTAACAGTCAATAATGAGCATTATATATTATTTAGTGATTATATAATTAATTTAGTGATTATAGGGAGGTAATGTTGTGTTAAATCCGTATCAGAAATATTCACAAACTCAGGTAAATACTGCATCAGCCGAAGAACTGCCTCTAATGCTTTATAAGGGAGCTGTAAAGTTTATTTCAATTGCCATGCGCGCTTTGGATGACAAACAAATGGAACAAGCCCATATTAATATTATCAAGGCCGAGAATATTTATTATGAACTGCTGAACACTCTGGACCACAGCTTTCCGATAGCCAAGGACCTGGCCAGAATGTATGATTTCATGTTACATATCTTGTCTAACGCCAACATAAAGAAAGATAAACAATTGTTGGAGCAGGCCCTGTGGTTTTCCAGGGAATTTGTGGAGACCTGGGAGGAAGCAATAAAAATATACCGGCGTTCAACGGCTTCCAAGCACATTGGTCAAACAGGTTAAAAACCGCTAACAGCGGTTTTTATTTTCAGTTATTTTATCCGATGGCCAACCGCCACTAAAACTCCCTCTTCTATAAGTGGGAGATAAGTGGCGCTAAGCCCGGGATAAGTCAACTAAACTTCAGATGGAGTCTAAAACTCCACCTGAAGCCAGTTTCCTTTATGAAGTTATAAAGTAATCACAGGTGGTAGATGAAATGTCAAATAAAAACTCTAATTCACAGCTTGAGTGTATTATTCAAATTTCGGGCAGATTAAACCTGTCGGTAAAAAGCTATTTGGAAAAGACAATGGTTTTGGAAGGTATTTTAAAAAAGCTTGTTGACAGAGGAGAAAAGGAAGTTTTTGAAGAAGACGGACTCGTTTTTAAGTTAAACGAGGTCCTGGAGCAAAGGGAAGTATTAATACATCAGTTTAATGAACTTAATCAGGAATACAACAGGTTGACAAAGGTCCTTGACAGAGGCCATTTTCAGCAGCTGGAATTACTGGCTGAAGAGCGAAGGCAGACCTTTGAAACCATAAAAGACGCTGACAATAATAATATGCAAATGATGCGGAGGCTGCATGATAACAGCCAGGGGAAAATAAAGAAGGTCGAAGAGGGCAAGAAGTTGCATAAAGCCTATCAGCATACCAATACTTTGTCTGACGGGATATTTATTGATAAGCGAAAGTAATCTCCGGGCTGACCATGATGGCGGGGGTGATACAGAATTGAAGATTAAAAAACTGAATGAGCACATAAAACACATAGTAAACGGATACCAGCAACAGTCCCGGCTTTATATCAAAATACTGCAGATTTCAAAGCAGTTGACGGAAGTGTTAGAGAATAAGAGTATAGAAGATGTTAACGCGATTTTAGCTGAAAAGGGGCAGGCAGCAGATGTTATCAGGAAAGTCGATAATGATATTCAGCCCCATCAGGAAGCTGTAAAGGAAATCCTGCATTTAAGGCAGTTTGGCATCGAAAAGGTGCAGGACCTTATTCATCCGGATTTAAGAAAGGAGTTTAATGAACAGAAAGCTTTAATCGAAAATACCATGAAAGAGATTATTGCTCTTGACCGGAAGAATGAAGTGGCTTTGATGCGGGTTCTCAGCCAAAAAAACAGCAAAAACTGATAAATTCTGCACCAAAATGCTAATTTTTTCGTATAAGTATTGCAAAACATGGTATGTAAAGATATAATTTACCTAATAATATACAACCTGTGTGACTGAGGCCTCCTTTCCTGGGTGGCAGACGGGAGTCAGGTTGAAAACACCTAAGAAGTGGGGGATTTTTTTAATGGCATTTGAAGACAGGACATTGGTGTGCAAGGAATGTGAAAATGAGTTTGTATTCACAGCGGGAGAGCAGGAGTTTTATGCCGAGAAAGGGTTTGAAAACGAACCCCAAAGATGTCCGGACTGTAGAAGA
>QZJQ01000016.1 GCA_003599795.1 Nitrospiraceae bacterium | reverse complement strand
ATGAGAGCTTGCTGGACGAGCGTCCTCAATGCTGACTCTGCTTTGAGGACACCCGATAAGTCATTCGGTGCATGTATCATGCTGAAGCAAGAATATAGGAACGTTTCGATTTCGGCCTGTGACGTTTCAAAGAGTTCTGATATTTCTTTGATCTGGCCAGGGTCAAATGGGTAGGTACGTATTGTCTTAATGTGTTTCGAAACTACTGAGGTAACCTTACCTATCAACTGGAGTCCCCCTCTTTCAGCATTTCAATGTGCTTGCATCATCCCTTGCTGAAGCAGTTTTCGCAAGCGAGCATTCTTTTTGAACTGGTGGAGAAACTTTGGAACTATATTTACATGTTTTTGTGCTTCTAAAATAATCCTCACAGAAAAGCATTTTCGTATTAAACCTAGTGCGCAATAACAGAGTCTTGCCACACTTGGGACATTTTGACTCAGTGCGCTTCAGCCAGAGATGTACGGGATATTTTCGCGCCCTGAACAGCGCATATTCATCCTGTGAAAGGTACGCATGGAATCCGCAGGGAGCTTCCTTCGACTGCTCGCTGAAGCATGATATGCGATAGTAGCCCTTGTTCGTTCCATCCTCTACAGGCTTGTGACCTTTAGGGCCCTTGACCAAAAGTGAACAAAATGGACAAACATACCCTAATTCCTTGCGCTGACTTCGAGAAACACCCGATTTGTTTTTTGGGGCACTCCTGATTGTTGCCGCATGATTGACAATCATTTCCTCAAACTTCCTATTTACCAGGACTAAGTCCTTACGCTCCTCCTCGGTTACCAGCATGCCAGGAATATGCGAGGTATTTCCAAACTCGACAAGAATGGCGAAAGAGAAGTGTCTGTCCACAAGACTGAGGGAGCCGCTATCGTTGGTGAAGATGGGCGGTATACTCCGACATAAACGGACGAGTTCATCCCCAAAAATATCCGTCATAGCCTTTATTAATTCAGGTGATGCCTTAAGGAGCTTGCTATTAAAGGCAACTTTTTTCGGATTGACGTTGACTAACTTCATATTTCTCCGCTATCTATAAGAAGTGCTTTTCGTATCATGCTAATATCCTCACCCCCTGGCAAATTATATCGCTACTATTATACGTCTTTCTGAGTATAAAGAAGTATAAAAGATTCAGAAAGACCGAATATAACAAAATATAATTAAACCTACCCTATGAACAAAAATTAAGTATAAAAAAAATACAACAAAATTACATCTGGAAAATTAAAGCTAAAAATTTCTCTTTACGTCATGTAAAAGTCGTTCAAAGAGAGATCATAAGAGATGTTAAGTGGTATTTGATAAAGCGTAACACATTGATTTTAAAGAATTTTACATAGAACTCATAACCCGAAGGTCAGAGGTTCAAATCCTCTCCCCGCCACCAACTTCGCAAAATAGACTTCATTGTTTTCAGTGCAGCGGCATGTCAAAACAGCAGCTTCCAAGGCAAGAATATTTTTCCTCATTTTAAATCGCAGAAGGCAGTATAATCCGGAAAGTACTTCCTATCCCTTCACGGGTCTCGAATGTGATATCGCCTCCGTGTTCTCTTATTATGCTTTGAGTTATGGATAAACCGAGCCCCGTTCCCATACCGGCTCCTTTTGTTGTAAAGAAAGGGACAAAGATTTTGTCCTTTATATCCTTTGGAACGCCTCCACCCGTATCAGAGACTTCTATCACAACTCCGCCTTTTTCGCTCTTCCTTCCGCGAATAGCCAAGACCTGTTCTCTATCCTTATATTTTACTTCCATGTCTTCCATAGCATCTCTTGCATTTGTAATGAGATTTAAGAAAACCTGCTCAAGCCAGTTCCGGTTTGCAAGGACATTCGGCATATCAGGTGAAAAAACCATATCAATACGGATGTCCCTGAGCTTAAGCTGCTCTCCTACTAATGATAATGTTTCTCTGACAACTTCAGAAATATCGGTCAACTGAAAATCCTTGCTGTCCATCTCTCTCTGGGCAAAGACTCTCAGACTGTCAATGAGCCTTTTAATTCTCTCAACCCGCAAATCTACATGTTTAAGCCTTTCTTCCAGCCTTGAAAGCCCGGAAGGGTCTTGGCATATACCGGTATCATGCTTGATTGACTGGTTTGTCCGTGAAATATCATTAATGAGTATATTTGTTTCCCGCGCAGCAGCCATTGCCATCTCGCCTATTTGTGATAGGCGGCTCGTATGGAATAAATGGGCATTAACATCCTCCAATTCTCTTTGTATCCGCTTCCGGTCAGTGAGGTCTTCACATATCGTTACTACTCCGATCGGCTCTCCCTCCTCATTTTTTACAACATCAGATATCAGATAGACAGAGAAAACACTTCCGTCTTTTCTCATATTTATGCTCTCGCGCGCCCAGCCTTTAATTGCCTTGAGATCCTCAAACGCAATAGGCTTGCGTATCTCAGGAGGGGCAAAAAGCTCCACGCCCCGTCCTATCATCTCTTCCTGTGCATACCCGTGCATTTCAGCGTCTGCCGGATTTGTATATCTGATTATATTATCGCGGTCCGCAAAAGTAATGCCGGTCCTCGTATTCTCTACCGCCTTTACCATCAGCAGCAGCCCGTCTTCCGCACGCCTGCGCCTGGTCACCTCGTTCTTAAGCTCCATCGTCTGTTCTTCCGTCAGCCTTGTTGTTTCCTCAAGTTTTTTTAAAAGGCTGTTAAATGCAACCGAAATATCATAGAGTTCCGCAGTGCTCTTTTGAACTTCCATCATATACATATCGCCTGCTTCAGCTTTTTTCATAAAAACAGCAATCATAAAGAATTCCTCAAAAATCTTACGCAGAATAATCAGACCGGCCAAGGCAAGGATTAATGTGAAACCAATCATAACAATATAAGTGGAGGACATTAATGATACATTCTCATTATACAAGATATACGAGATTACAAAAAAAGGCAGAAGGAACAGCAAAGAGGCAATCACCGTAAGTTTGTTTCGCAAGGTCTTGCCCTCAATGCTTAATGATTCAGACAAAGACTTCATACGCGCCTCCTTACAAATAATATCACTAAATACAAGCCTACTGCAACAACGTCTATAAGTCAAATTCTCAGAAAATTTGCCTCTCCGGTTAACGGTGAAGCATGCCTATAAACCCTCCCTGTCTTCCAGTTGTGCCTTTTGCAAACCTGTATGAATAAAACTTGTCAGGATGACAGTAGGTGCATTCGTCTGATACCCATATATTTTCCTTGGGAACACCGGCAGGTATCGCCTGATATTTGTTAGCTGATGCAAGGTCAAGGCAATATGCCCCGCCTCTGTTGATGTGATATTCCCCAATACCTGTTGCTTTTTCAACAGATTCAAGGACATCGTAACCGACATGATAACAACACCATCTTATGCTCGGGCCTATGGCTATCTTGATGTCATCCGGAGAAGAAGCAAACCTCTCATGCATTGCCTCAATTGATTTTTTAAGTATTGAAGCTGCCGTGCCCCTCCATCCTGCATGAACAACTCCGATTACATTTCTCTTTGCGTCATATAGAAGCACAGGCACACAGTCCGCGACCTGAATGCCAATAAGAATACCTCTATTGTTCGTTATCACAGCATCTGCAATCTTTGGGCTTAAATCCGAATCCAGCACAAGCACTTTGTCCGTATGTTTCTGTACAGGCATGTAAATATTGAGCTTATCAACGGATACAGCTCCGGCTATTTTTTCAGGGTCAGCGCCCGGAGATTTGCCGGTAAAAAAGGCTGTTATATGTTTTCCGAATATATCAGGATATATAAGTATTTCCATAACCCTCATGATGCAAGATGCACGATTCATGATGCATGATGTCTTTATCTTGTATCTTGTATCCTGTATCTTGTATCTTGCAGATATTGAAACGCCTCCGGAAGCGCTTCTATAATGTCAGATGCAATCAGCGAATGCTCTCCCTTGCTTTTCACTGCTATGTCTCCCGCAAGCCCGTGCATGTAAACCCCGAGGATTGACGCATCAAGAGGGTTTAATCCC
Source organism: Nitrospiraceae bacterium (assembly GCA_003599795.1). Taxonomy (GTDB): domain Bacteria; phylum Nitrospirota; class Thermodesulfovibrionia; order Thermodesulfovibrionales; family UBA1546; genus UBA1546. The sequence goes on along the minus strand of QZJQ01000016.1, from coordinate 8,455 downwards.
TGCCCTAAAAACCCTGAAAGCATTCCCGTCAGAACATCCCCTGTTCCTGCGCTCGCCATACCTGAATTGCCTGTAGGATTGATGAATACTCTGCCTTCAGGCTCAGCAATAACTGTCGGCGCGCCCTTAAGAACAAGATATGCCCCTGTCTCTTTCGCAAATGAAATAGCCGTATTAATCCTGTCATGTTCAATTTCCCTTGAACCCTTGAGCCCTTGAACCCTTGAACCCATTTTTAGCAGTTTTGCCATCTCTCCGGCATGAGGCGTGAGGATTACCGGAGCTTTTGTTTTTTTTAGAATATTTTTATTGCCTTCCAGAGAATTTATAGCATCAGCATCCATAACAGTCGAAGTCGTTGAGTTCAATAAAAGCTCTTTGATAAGTTTCCTCGTATTGTCAGTGACAGAAATTCCCGGGCCTATTGCAAGCACATCAGCCTTTTCAGAAAGAAATTCCAGAATCTTTTCCAATGCCTTTGATGAGAGTGTCCCGTCTCCTTTATCAGGCAAAGACAGAGTCATCTCTTCTGTCACCCTTGATTGAAAAACATCCAATAAGGATTCCGGAATACCTATTGTCACAAGCCCTGCGCCAGATCTCAGGCATGCCTTTGCGGCCATAAATGCTGCGCCTGTCTTGCCTCTTGAACCTGCAATTATAAGCACATGGCCATAATCGCCCTTATGCGAATATCTCTGCCTTTCCGGAATCAATAAAGATATGTCTCTTGTCTCAAGAAGCTCTGCTTTAAGCTTTTCCGAATTAAGCAATTCCTCGGGAAAGCCGATTTCTTCAATAAAAAGCCTTCCCGTATTTTCAGCGCCTGGATAAAGCAGGTGGCCTCTCTTTGGCAGGCCAAAGGTAACGGTATAATCAGCCCTCACTGCCTCGCCCATAATCTGCCCTGTATCAGACGATATGCCTGAGGGAATGTCAACAGAAATTATGAGAGAATCCGAGGCATTGATAAACGATATAATCTCAGCAGTTTTTCCCGAGATGTTCTTGCTTAACCCCGTGCCGAAAATTGCATCTAAAACCAAAGCGCTGTGAAGGTCTTTTTCTGTGATATAATCCCTGAACTCAATTGCCACGCCAGCTTTTTTTGCCGTTTTATATTGCTTCAGACAGTCAGTGCTTAGCTTGTTTTCCCGTAAAAGAAGAATGATTTTTACATTCCAGCCCCATTCATGAAGATTTCGTGCAGCAACAATGCCGTCTCCGCCGTTATTGCCTCCTCCTGAAAGCACAATAACTTTTCTTCTTTCATACAATTCCCTTATTTTCTCCGCAACAGCAAGCCCTGCCCTCTCCATAAGAACAGTGCCGGATATGCCATAATCTCTTATGGTAATCCTGTCAATATCCCTCATCTCTTCTGCTGTAACGACCTTCATATCTCAACTCTCAGGTTGATTTAAGATGATATTCATCCACGCCATATTGAATACATCCCCGTAATTACCCAGAAAATCCCTTATCGTTCCATTCGGGTTTTCATTTTTTGTATATCTCCTGAACATCCTGTTCACATAATCAAGAACGGTCTTCTTATCATCTCTCCTGAAAGGGTAAACGCTTCCGCTCATGACATGTCCCTTGTCAATAGGAAGAAGCCTTGCAGCGAATATATCTCCCTTTTTTAGCCCTTTTGTCAGTGACTTTTCTTTCAGCGGAATCTCTCCTCCCATGAGCAAATCTTTAAGGAGCGCCCTCTTATCCCTTGAAACAGACACAACTTCATAAAAGCTAAGCAATGAACCTTTTATTTTATTCAAGAGTGCAAGCTCAGTATCTTTTAATCCTATGGAATTCTTCATGTATAGGTCAATGAAACTATCTCCGGCATCATTAACTTTATAATCAAAAATAAGCCAGTCTTCAAAATTTACAAACCCTATGTAAAGGGCATTTCCGCTGAGGAATTCATCCGGGTTTTTCTCGTCCCAGAAATATGCATATGCCTTATCAATCGCATCAGCATGATTTACCCTCACATAATTTATGATTGACTGAATAAGTTCTGTCTTCAGCGCCTCTTCTTTTGCCATATAATTTCTCCTTATAATCTCAGGTAATCTATAGGGCAATATATCATTTTGCCTGATAAAGTAGCAAGCAAACCACTGCTTGATTTCCAATTTCCATACCTGATAAGCTAAATGCATGCTCAAAGATTTTTTTCTCGGCCTTTCTCTGAATAAAAAGCTCATCCTGATGATGATATTCCTGAGCTTTATCCTCACGTCAATCCTTATGTTCTTGTATTCGCAATCCGAGAAAACGCTGCACAAGGCCTTTGAGGCGCAGATTGTTGAGCTTTCAAAGGCAATCCAGATAGGCGTTAAAGAAATAACAAGCCAGGGAGCTACTGACGAGGCAAGGCTCCAGCAATACCTTCAGAGCCTGAATGTAAAAGATGTAAAAGAAATCTCAATAATCAGCAATGCCGATGAGATCATTGCCAGTTCAAATCCTACGAAAATCGGCAAGCCCCTGAGCCAGAAAAGAAAGGAACTGATTATCAAGGCAGAACTCGGCGAATCCGTATCGCGCGAAGAGGGAAAGACATACAATGTTATAGTGCCTGTTATCGCGGGCGAAGAGCATTACGGATATATCCATCTGAGAATCAATACCGATGATTTTTCAAAAGCGCTGCGCATCAATATTATAAAAAGAATTATAAGCACTCTTATGGTCTTCGGGCTCGGCATCGGCTTAGCCATGCTCCTTTCATGGAGATACACAAAACCTATACACGACGTAGTCTCAGCAGCAAACAGGATTGCTGCTGGCGACCTTAAACAAACCCTTGCGACTGACAGCAAAGATGAGATTGGAGAGCTTACGCAGAGTTTTAATTTTATGGTTCAGAAGCTGCGCGAGCAGAGGCAGATGGAAGAAAAACTGCGCGAGGCAGAACACCTTTCAGGCATCGGCCAGCTTTCAAGAAGCATAGCCCATGAGATACGTAATCCTCTGAATTTTATTAGCCTGAGCGTAGACCATATAAAAGAAAAGTTCTCTCCTGACGCCAATGTTGACTCGGAAAAATTCCACTCTCTCATAGCAAACATCAAACAGGAAATCCAGCGGCTGAACAAGCTCGTAGAGGAATTCCTTGACTATGGAAAACCGCTTAGGCTTAACCTGTTGAAAACAGACATCGGCAAACTGCTTGAAGAAATAATCGGGCTCATATGGGCCAAAGCAGTAGCAGAGAAAATAAAGATAATAAAAGACTGCGATTTCCTTCCATCAGTTAACATAGACCCTGACCTCATAAAAACATGCGTCTTTAACGTTGTATTGAATGCATTTCAGGCAATGCCCGGCGGAGGCGTTCTGGCTATAAAAACAGCGCCTGCGGAAGGAATGCTTTCAATCATTATCAGCGATACAGGGAAAGGGATTCCTGAAGATGAATTACCAAAGGTCTTTGAGCCGTTTTATACTACAAAGAGGAACGGGCTCGGGCTCGGGCTCGCAATGACAAAAAGAGTCGTTGAGGAACACGGTGGGAAAGTGGAAATCCGCAGCATTGAGGGAGAAGGCAGCACTGTAATTATAAACCTGCCGGTTTATAATAGTTGATAGTTCATAGTTGATACCAATACCATGAACCATCTGCTATGAGCCATGAGCTATGAACTAAATTGGAAGGAGACTAAATGCCGGGCATACTTGTAGTTGATGATGAGCCTCTCCAGAGGGACATCCTGAAAACAATACTTGAAGACTGCGGTTATGAGATTCGTACAGCGTCTTGCGGTGAAGACGCCGTAAAGATTTCAGGGGAATTCAACCCTGATTTAATCCTCACGGACCTCAAACTTGGCGGGATGGACGGCGTAGAGCTTCTGGGAGAAGTGCGAAAAGACGAGATAGCCCCTGCGGTGATTATTATGACTGCCTACGGGACAGTTTCATCCGCTGTTGAGGCCATGAAAAAAGGCGCTTTTGACTATCTCACCAAGCCGCTTGATAAAGACATAGTCCTGCTTACAGTTAAAAGGGCGCTTGAAAGGACTGAACTGCTTAAAGAAAACCAACAGCTTCATAAGGCGTTATTTGACAAGTTCAAAATAGAAGGCATCATAGGCCATTCAAAAAAAATGACAGAGGCGATGGACATCATGAAAAAAGTATCTTCAAGCGCCGCCACTGTGCTGATACTTGGCGAGAGCGGAACAGGCAAGGAGCTTGCCGCAAAGGCAATCCATTACAACAGCCCCCGGCGCACAAAACCCTTCACTGCTATCAACTGCGCCGCCATCCCCGAAAACCTGCTTGAGAGCGAATTGTTCGGCTATGAGGCAGGGGCCTTTACAGGCGCTGCATCAAGGCGGACAGGACTTTTTGAAGCGACAACAGGCGGCACGCTTTTTCTTGATGAGGTCGGTGACCTGCCGCAGATAACCCAGTCCAAAATACTGCGCGTTCTTCAGGAAAAGGAAGTAAGGCGCCTCGGCGGAAGGGATGCCATAAAAGTAGACGTCAGAATCATTACCGCAACAAATAAGGATATAGAAAAAGAAATGCAAAAAGGCAGCTTCAGGGAAGACCTCTACTACAGGCTCAAAGTAGTGACTATTGAGCTTCCGCCTTTGCGTGAAAGAAAGGAAGACATTCCTGCATTGACAGATTTTTTTATTATGAAATACAACCAGGAATTCGGCAAAAGAATCAAAGGCTCGGAGAACAGCGCGATGAAAGCCCTTGCTGAGTACCACTGGCCCGGCAATATAAGACAGCTTGAATCCGTAATAGAAAAGGCGGTCCTGATGTGTGAATCCAACGTGATAACGCTCAAGGATATAAAGAGCGAACTAAAACTATTCCAGCCAAGCGGCATTCTCAGTATTGACGTCCCTGATGAAGGGATAAACTTTGAGGAACTTGAAAATGAACTTTTGAGAAAAGCCATGGTTAAGGCCAATAATGTTGCCGCAAAGGCGGCAAGACTGCTCGGAATGAGTTATAAAACTTTCTGGTACAGGTGGGAAAAACTCGAGGGCAGCACCTCCCCAAAAAAGGATAACATTTCTTAATCGCGGACATCTCCCCTTAAAAATCCTGCGGCTGTAAGGCGCTTGTGCTTGGCACAGTTATTGCTTTTTGTTATCTTCAGCATATCTCAATTGAAGGGAGGTGAATCTATGAAAAAGATAATAGCTCTTATAGTTGCAGTACTTTTTGTACTTGCAGTTGCTTCCGCCTCTATCGCAGCGGAGGAGAAGAAGACTGCGCCTGCAAAGAAGGACACCGCCCCTGCTCCTGCCGAAAAGAAGATTCAACCTGCGAAAAAGGCAGCAACAAAGATAATGACAGTTACAGGTGAAATAAAGGCTGTTGACGCCGCAGCAAAAACTATCACTGTCGTAAAAAAGGTGAAAGGTCAGGACAAAGAAACCGTAATAACTGTTTCTGACAAGGATTTCGCAGCTGTAAAGGCCGGCGACATAGTAACAGCAAAATACACATCAGCAGACGGCAAGAACACCGCAACATCAATAAAGAAAGACACGGCAGCAAAGAAAACAGAGCCTGCAAAGAAAGAAGCAGCACCTGCTGAAAAGAAGGCAGCGCCAGTAAAGAAAGCGCCCGGATATTAATCAATAATTACTACGGTGAGTTTTTCAAAATAGGATACTGAAAATTCAGTGTCCTATTTTTTTATCTTCGTTCTTACTTTGCTAAGTGTATCCTCAAGATGTGATTGATAAAAGTCTTCCAATTTTTTCAGAATCTCGGGGTATTTCTCTAATATTTCTTCAATGATTCCCCTGTTAAATTCCATTACCCTAAGTTCGTCATCAGCAATAACAGATGCAGTTCTCGGCCTTCCTGTCAGAAACGCCACCTCACCGAATACGTCTCCGGCGGACAGGGTTGCAAGCTCTATCTCCTTGCCGAGTATATGCGCAACGACCTTTGCCTTGCCTGAAATTATGATAAATATGGAGTCGCCGAAGTCGCCTTCCTCAACAACCTTCTGCCCCGGCAAAAATGTCTGCGCTTTAAGGCTCCCTGTTATCTGTTTTATTTCATCTTCAGGAAGGGATGACAGAAACGGAATATGCAAATCAGGCTCTTCCGCCAAACTGCCTGCGGCTTCAAGCAGAACTTCAGATTTATCATCAACCCTTGTTTCAGGAATTGATTCGCTCTCCGCAGGCTCTCCGTAATATGAGGTCCGTTCAATAAAATCCATTTCAGCAGGGGGCTGAACAGAAACATCCTGCTCCTCTTTCTCCGGCTCAAACTCTGCTCCTGTTGTAAAATAAGATTCAGCAGCGCTCTCTTCAACGGGCTTCTCTTCAGCCGCAGGCATGGTCAAGACAGGCTCTTCAGCAGGCTTTATCCTTGCTCCTTCAATCTCCATCATCAGCTCTTTGGTGCTCTTGATGGCTTCAGCATTATTCGGGTCAAGCCTGAGTATAATTTTGAAAACAGCCAGCGCCTTCTGCGTGTAGCCGTCTTTCATCAGAAGCCATGCAGACTGCTGATAGGCTGACACAGCGCGGCTGATATCGCCTTTTTTCTGAAAAACATCTCCTATCTTAAGGTGAACCTGAGGATTTTTGGGCTCAGTCTTCAGGATAGCATTGAGCGAGTCCATTGCCTTTTGCCAGTTATTGTTTTTTACGGCATCAAAATATAATTCCCATTGCTTACTTTCCATGTATCCGCCTTTTCGTAATTTTAATTGTTTGCGTGTTTCATGTCAATTCATGAGAGGGACAGGCTACTTTTTTTGGTAAAAAAGTTGCCTGTCCCTGTATAAAGGGGTTATAATAAACAGGAAGTTTTAATTTGAAAGGAGTTTTTGAATTGATGATACCCGTTCAGTTGTCAGACAGAGTGAAAAACCTGCCGCCGTATCTCTTTGCGGCAATAGATAAAATGAAACAGGACGCTCTCGCAAAAGGCATTGACCTCATAGACCTGAGCATCGGCGACCCTGACATCCCCACACCAAAACATATAGTCGATGCCATGAAAAAGGCAGTGGAGAATTCCGCTCATCACCGCTATCCTTCTTACGAAGGAATGCTTTCTTACAGGGATGCAGTTGCAGGCTGGTATAAAAAAAGATTCAATGTTTCACTAAATCCAAAGACAGAAGTATTATCCCTTATCGGCTCTAAAGAAGGCATAGGGCACATTCCCCTTGCATTCATAAATCCCGGCGATGTTGTTCTGGTACCGTCTCCGGGCTATCCGGTCTATCCTGTTGGGACATTGTTTGCAGCAGGTGAAAGTTACATCATGCCGTTAAAAGAAGAAAACGGATTTCTCCCTGATTTCAAAATAATTCCGGAGGGCGTATTTAAAAAAGCAAAGCTCATGTTCCTGAACTATCCCAATAACCCGACATCTGCAACAGCAGGCGCAGGATTTTACAAAGAGGCGATAAACCTTGCGAAAAAATATAACATCATAATATGCCATGATGCGGCGTATTCAGAGGTTTATTATGACAATGAAAGGCCGATAAGCTTTCTTGAGATAGAAGGCGCAAAGGATGTAGGTATTGAGTTTCATTCTCTATCTAAGACATACAACATGACCGGCTGGAGAATCGGTTTTGCAGCAGGCAATAAAGATGTTATTGCAGGGCTCGGAAAGATAAAGTCAAACCTTGATTCAGGCGTGTTTCAGGCAATACAGGAGGCAGCAATTGCCGCATTTAATACTGATGATTCCATACTCTCAGACATCAGAAAAACATATCAGGACAGAAGAGATGCTCTTTACAACGGTTTAAAGAGCCTTGGCTTCCATCTGATAAAACCAAAGGCGACATTCTATCTCTGGGCAAAGGTGCCTTCAGGATTTGATTCTTCAAGTTTCGTTGCTCATCTTCTTAATAAGGCGGGTGTGCTCGCAACACCCGGAAATGGTTTTGGAACGCCCGGAGAAGGATATGTGAGATTTGCGCTCACAGTGCCTGTGGAGAAGATACAAGAAACGGTTGAGAGGATAAAAATAGCGTTATAGCGTAAAGCGTTGTGCGTTATAGCGCAAAATGTTTATCGCAATAACTCAATAAACGCTACAACCCAATAACGCTTTTATGCCCCTTTTATGCCCATTGTATCCATCAGCATAGGTTCAAATCTCGGAGACAGGGAAGAGAACTGCCGAAAAACAATCAAACTCCTCAAAGAAAAAGGCATCGTCGTAAAAAAACAGTCCTCTATGCATGAGACCAAGCCATGGGGCGTTAAAGACCAGCCAAAGTTTATTAATATGGCAATTGAGGTAGAGACCGACAAAAAACCTGCGGAGTTTCTCAGAGTTCTGAAGGAAATAGAGAGAGAGATTGGCAGGAAAGAGAGTGTCAAATGGGGCCCGCGCATTATTGACCTTGATATTCTTTTCTATGATGACCTGATTTTAAAGTCGCAAGATTTGGAAATCCCCCACCCTCTTCTTCATGAAA
>QZJQ01000013.1 GCA_003599795.1 Nitrospiraceae bacterium | reverse complement strand
GTTAAATGAAGTAAAGGAGACCGTAAGCCTGTACTTTCCAGGTGACGCATAAAAAATATTTCGAGGTGAGGTGATTTGTTGTGTGGAAACTTACAATTATTTTCACGGTTTTAATGTTATTGATTGGGCCTCTGGGAACGGTTCCGGCTTTTTCTGAGAACACAGCCCGCAGCAGTAATCAGGACCAGAACGCAATACTCCTTGCAGAAATACCCAAAGCCGGAGAAGCACAAAACACAAATCAGGTATCCGATAACCCGGTCGAACCTGAAGTGATAAAAGTTTCCGGTAAGAGTATCCTTTTAGTGCTGTTATCAGGAATTCTATCTGTTGTTGTACTGTTTGTTTTAGGAGTGCTGCGAAGGTAATTTAATATTGATTTAATTAAATGGAAACATAATAGTAATGTGTCCATGTTACACTAAAACATGTTAGAGTAAAAACAGACATTATCTGTGATGGGCTGTATTGGGGCTATAGCAGAGTAAAGTTAAAGATGGTTTAAAAGGAGGGCTTTATTAATGACAGAGTTGAATCAGATTTTTAAATGCGATATTTGCGGAAATATTGTAGAAATGGTTCATTCCGGTAAAGGGCAGTTGGTCTGCTGTGGTAAGCCAATGGAACTGCAGAAGGCAAATAATCAGGACGCCAGTGTTGAAAAGCATGTCCCTGTTGTCGATGTTTCTGGTGAAGGGATTAAAGTAACGGTTGGAAGCGCCCGGCACCCTATGGAGGATAAACATTACATAGAATGGATTGAAATTGTTTCAGATGACAGGCTAGACCGCAAATACCTGAAACCCGGTGAACCGCCCGTGGCGGAATTTTGCTCGAATGAAGACAGTTTTGGGGTCCGGGCTTACTGCAATATCCATGGTTTATGGAAAGACCGGTAATGTGCAGAGTGGATAAGAAACTGGGTGAAGAAGTGTCTCATAACTAAAATGGGGCCCTTCTTTTTTTGATTATGAGGTGCAAGGAGTGGCAGACCCGTCTTTTGGAACACATCTGCCACTCCTTAACCTGCGGTCAGCGGTCAAAACAGAAAACTTTTTATATGCTCACTTTCACATCCGATGGAAATTTGACAGTCATATCATGGCCTGAATCATCTTTATAATTTAAGTTCTCCATAACAGAACCTTTTTTTAGCTCAAATATCAGTAGTCCGCCCCCCCGGTAATCGGGAGGAAGAGTAACTTCCTTGAACGCAGCTTTACTGGTAACGGTCTCTGTGAGGTCCGGTGAGTATTTATATTCTGTTCTGTCAGATGCTTTTAATGTCACAAAATCTGGAGAAATGGGTACATTATCTTTAGAATTATTGGCTACGGCAACCTGTATACTGTAAACTTCATAACCCTCCCGGGAAGAGGCAATCATTCCCGTCAGTGCACGCATTTCACGGCTGATTGAGACTTCGAGCCCTTTATCCTCGGCTGTCAGGTGAGAAGTATCAGGCTGTGAGGGAGGTACAGGAACCGGTTCCTTTTTTTTACTGCCGGCGCATCCTGCTGATACCAGCAGTAATATGCTGAACAGTATCACGGTTAGTTTTTTCATATGGCACACTCCTTAATAACTACGTACTTTATTTGTGTTCACTAACACATGTTTATATTCGACAACTTGAGACATATTCCTTGGCTAATAGATTAAAATTTTTCTCGGCCAAATGGAGTGTAAAACACTACCCGAAGTAAGTTTCCTTTATGACAAGGAGTTCAAAAATTTCTGTAGAATAATAATTTCGAAGGAATTACTCTTAAAATGATAAATTCCGAAAGGGGAAAACAATGAATTCCATCGGAATCATTATGAATTTCGAAAAATCTGAGGCTTTGTCCATTACGAGACAGATTGCTGAATGGCTGGAAAAACACGGAAAAACCGTCTTGGTCACCGGTCCTGGTTCAGATGCTGCGGATGGTGGAATGAATGTTTGTTCAGAGTCTGAAATGGTTGAAAAGGCGGACTGTATTATTGCCCTGGGCGGAGACGGTACTTTGCTGAGTTCAGCCAGGGTTATTGCCGGCCTGGACATCCCGTTGTTTGGTGTCAATCTGGGACAGTTAGGTTTTCTTACGGAAATCGAACAGCCTGACATTCCCCCCGCTCTAGAGAAACTTATCAGCGGCAGTTATGATATAGAAAAAAGGATGATGATCGAGGCCAGGGTATCACGAAACGGGGAGGAGATTTGTGCATTTTATGGATTAAATGATGCAGTTATAACTAAAGGCGCTTTTGCCCGGCTAATCAGGCTGAAGACTTTTGTAAACAATGAATTTGTGGACATATTTCCCGCTGATGGGTTAATAATATCCACACCCACAGGTTCTACTGCTTACTCCCTTTCTGCGGGCGGACCCTTGGTATCGCCTGACCTGGAACTGATGATAGTCACACCAATATGTCCACATACCTTGTATGCAAGGCCGCTGGTTATCGACCGTGACAGCATTGTAAGGGTTGAACTGCAATCTACCCAGGCTGAAGTTATGCTTACAATTGATGGCCAAAGCGGTTTCCAGTTAGAGCCTTTTGATGAGGTGATAGTCAGGAAAGCCCCTTTTTATGCCCGGTTTTTGAAACTCAACCAGCGAAGCTTTTATGAAATACTGAGGACGAAACTGAAAGAGGGCGGAAGCTAGGATGTTCAGGTTATTACCAAATACGGTGCGGATTTCCCACCGCTATTTGGCAGAGCGTCTTAGGCCGGGTGATGTGGCTGTAGACGCTACGGTGGGAAACGGTAACGATACCCTTGTCCTGGCCAGACTGGTCTCTCCCGGGGGCCGGGTTTATGGGTTTGACATCCAGGAGGCGGCTCTTGCCAAAGCTTCTGATATGATTTCCCGGCATGGCCTGTTGGATGTGGTCACCCTCATACACCGGGGACATGAGACAATGTGTGAATATTTTACAGAAAAGGTGGATGCAATTGTTTTTAACCTTGGTTATCTGCCGGGTGGAGACCATAATATCACAACAAATCCTGCTACCACTGTGAGGGCCCTGGAAAATGGACTTGGTCTGCTGAACCCCGGAGGAGTGATATGTATTGTGGTATATACCGGCCATCAGGGGGGTAAAGAGGAGCAGCGGCAGCTGGAGGCATATCTGGGAGGGCTGGACAAAAAGGAGTTCTGTGTGGGTAAACTGGATTTCCTGAACAGGGGAAGTGCGCCCTTTCTGATAATAATTGAAAAGAAAGCTACCTTGGAGGGTTGGCAGTGAAAATACAGAGACATAAGAAAATAATAGAATTAGTGGAACACAGGGAAATTGAAACCCAGGAAGAACTTGCTGATGAGTTGAGACAGGCTGGGTTCAATGTTACTCAGGCCACTGTTTCCCGTGATATCAAAGAACTGCGCCTGGGCAAGGTGGCGACAGGAAATGACCGGTACCGGTACGCTGTACCGGGAGGCAAATTGCTGTCTGGGAAACATCAGACAGTAGAGGCGGTTTTTAAAAACACGGTCATTAGTGTGGATTTCAGTGAGAATCTGGTTGTTGTCAGGACTACTCCGGGAGCAGCTCAGGCCGTGGCTCTGGTTATCGATGACAAGGGATTCAGTGATATTATCGGGACAGTTGCCGGAGATGATACAGTACTGGTAGTAGTCAAACCAAAGGCGGCTGTCCGGACTGTGATACAAAGGTTTGAGTCTTATCTGGTGTGATGAGGTGAAGTCTTTTGCTCATTAAGCTATTCATTGGTAATTTTGCCCTTATTGACAAGCTGGAAATTGAATTCGGTGCAGGTCTTAATGTTCTGACAGGTGAGACCGGGGCCGGTAAATCGATTATTATTGATGCAGTGGGTGTGTTGATGGGCGGACAGGCCCTGGCAGAATACATCAGGACCGGTGAGGACAAGGCCATAGTGGAAGGGGTCTTTGCGTTTAATGGGAGCCATAAAGTCATGGAGGTCCTTGATGAATTCGGGCTTTTACCGGATGAGGATGAATTCCTGATTATTTCCAGGGAAATCGTGAGAACCGGTAAAAATGTGTGCAGGATAAATGGCAGGCAGGTGAATCTGTCTGTTTTTAAAGAGATTACCGGAAACCTTGTGGACATTTACGGACAGCATCACCAACAGTCACTGCTCGACCCGCAAAAACATGTTCTGCTGCTGGATGAGTACCAGGGCGGCCAGGTGATTACAGTTCTGGAAGAATTAGCTAATCTCTTTCGGGAGGTCAGCGACCTTAAAACAAAGGCTGAAAAAATGGCCGAGAACGAAAAGGAACAGGCTCGGCTGGCAGACATGTACCGTTTTCAGGTCAGCGAAATCGATAAGTGTAATCCGGCAACAGGAGAGGATTCGGGACTTGAGGCAGAAAAAAAGATTTTGGCAAATGCAGAAAAACTGGCCGGGCTGTCCCATGAGGCTTATGAATTGTTATATGAAGGCCGGCCCAATTCTGTAACTGAACTGCTTCATGAAGCTGTAAACCGGATAAAAGAGATCTGTCTTTTGGATGAAGGAATGCGTTCCGCGTCTGATACCCTTGAGTCGGCAATGTACCAAATAGAAGAAACCGCAAGAGACATCAAAAATTATGCTGACAGGATAGATACTGATTCCGGGCGGCTTGAGGAGGTTGAGGCAAGGCTTGACCTTATTCGCCAGCTAAAAAGGAAATACGGTGATTCTATTGAGGAGATTCTTAAATACCGTGAACAGATTGCGTCATCTTTATCCGTGATCGATAATTTTGATGAAGAACAGTCCAGAAACAAGGAATCATTATCTAGAGCCATGTCGCGGTACGATATTATCGCGAGTCAGCTGACCGGGCTCAGGGAAAAGGCGGCCAGTGGACTGAGAACCAGGATTACCTCTGAACTAAAAGAGTTAAATATGCCACATGTTACTTTTGATGTTAAAATATCGCGCAAGAGCACACCTGGGGTTAAGGGTTATGATGATATTGAATTTCTGATTTCCCCCAACAAGGGTGAACCTTTAAAACCGCTGGCCAAAATTGTTTCGGGTGGAGAAGTATCCAGGATAATGCTGGCATTTAAGACAATTTTGGCAAAAATTGATTCAATCGGCACACTTATTTTTGATGAGGTGGATACCGGTATTGGAGGGGAAACAATTCATGCAGTGGCCAGGAAACTAGCTTTTATCGGAAATGACAGGCAGGTTATTTGTGTTACTCATTCACCTGTAATCGCCGGTTGTGGTGAGCGCCATTTCAAGATTAGCAAGCTTACAGATAAATCCAGGACCTACACACAGGTGAAAGCCCTTCAGAAACTGGAAAGAGTTCAAGAAATTGCCAGGATGCTGGCCGGAGAAAAAGCCACTGAAATAACCAGAAAACTCGCTGAAGAAATCCTGGAAAAGCCAGACTGATAATTATTTGTTTATATTATTTTTGATTTTGGTTTTCAATATACTTTCAGGAATTAAATAAGAATTATCATATATTGGCAGAAGCGCTGGACAGCGTTTCTGCCAATTTTATTAAAACAACCCTGTATTAGCTCAAATAAGATTGAATTTGAGTAAATAATAAAAATAGCATCATGTATCTGACAATATGGAAAATTAACGTTATATTTCATGGCATAAAAGGTTGTTAATTAGGTTAATTTAAGTTTAGATTCTAAAACACCATGGTGAAATTTTTACCAAAGTATAAAAACATTTCCTGCCGGTAGAATATGGAGGTGAAACAAATTTCTTACAATTAGGAGTGTGATAGGGTGTCCAGTAAAATGCGACGCAAGATAATTGGCATATTTACGGCAATATTGATTATCGCAGGAACCGCAAACCCTCATGCAAAAAGTTTTTTCTCACTCCCTTCACAGCAAAGAGTTTCAGTCGGTGATAATATAAGTTTCCAGCTGTTGTTTCCGGAGCAAATACTGAAACAGCTAAGCATTTATGTCGAGCCCGGGGCAAACAAAGTGCTATCACTAAACGGAACCGACATTAGAGGCAGGGCATTCAATTTTTTGGATGGCTGGCCTATTGCCTCCACACCTGGCGAGGCCAGGATTCAGCTAAGGCTGTTTGGAATTTTCCCGGTAAAGAATGTTAAGGTGGAAGTTCTGCCACAGATAAGGCTAATACCTGGGGGTCATTCGGTGGGAGTTATGCTGCATGCGGAGGGAGTCATAGTTGTCGGCCAGTCCATTGTGGAGGACCCCCAGGGTGAAAAAAGAAACCCGGCCATGGAGTCAGGGGTTGAAGTTGGGGATGTACTGGTCAAAATAAATGGTAAAACAGTCGGCAATGATGAGATGGTAGCCCGTCTGGTTGACCAGGCAGGAAAAACCGGTACTGAGCTGAAGATACTTGTCAAGCGAAGGGATAAATATTTTACTGCTACAGTAAGACCTGCTTTATGTAAAGAAACAAACCGATACCGTATTGGGCTATATATAAGGGACAGCGCTGCCGGTGTAGGGACCCTGTCTTTTTACAATCCCCAAAACGGCAAATACGGTGCCTTAGGTCATGTGATTACAGATACTGATACCAATCAACCGATTGATGTAAGTGATGGCAGTATTGTCAGGGCTTCGATCCAGGGAATTCAGGCCGGACGCAAAGGTGTTCCGGGAGAAAAAATAGGCATGTTCATTAATGACAAGGCATTTTCCGGTTCAATACAAGAAAACACCCGGTTTGGTATATACGGCAAATTAGATACTGATTTAAAGAACCCGCTTTATTCAAAACCGCTCCCGGTAGCGCTGTATGACCAAATACGACCGGGGTCGGCTGAAATGCTGACCGTCCTGGACGGTGAAAAAATAGAACGATTCCGGGTCCACGTTGAAAAAGTTTTATATCAGTCCGTTCCTGACAGTAAAGGATTGGTTATCAAAGTAACAGATCCCAGACTGCTTAAGCGGACCGGTGGTATAATTCAGGGAATGAGCGGCAGCCCGCTGATACAGGACGGCAAAATTATCGGTGCGGTGACCCATGTTTTTATTAATGACCCGACCCGTGGATACGGGTGCCTGATAGAGTGGATGATGATGGAATCTAATGGCAGTGTGGAACAACGCAAGGCAAGTTAAAAAGCAGGCCTGAACAGGCCTGCTTTTTGCCATAATATGACAAAATATTCGACAAGAAATTCTCGTTTTTATAAATAATTTGTCCATATTTGTTTTAAAATAAATCCAAATAATTTAAGGTTTTGGCAGGATTTCTCCTCCATGCGTCGAAATTCATTAATTGTGAAGTGGATAGAAAAATTTATCAGGGGGGAAAGTAATGAGTGTTAGAAGTACCAAAATTATGATTGCGGATGATAACAGAGAATTCTGTGAACTATTAAAGGAATTCATTTCACAGGAGGAGGATTTTGTTCTTGCCGGAATCGCCAACAACGGTGTGGAGGCTGTTGAGATAATTGAGCGGGAAAAACCTGATGTCGTTGTTCTTGATATTATCATGCCTCATCTTGACGGTATCGGTGTTTTGGAAAAATTGGTTACATCCGGGATTCAGCCCCGGCCAAAAGTAATTATGCTTACCGCCTTTGGACAGCAGAGTGTCACACAAAGGGCGATAGAACTCGGGGCGGATTATTATATTCTTAAGCCCTTCGATTTTTCAGTTCTGGCCACCAGGATCAGGCAATTAGTTGAGGGAGAAGCAGTGCCCCAATACAGTCCCCCGGTCAAGACCCGTAACCTTGATGTAGCGGTTACCAATATTATTCATGAAATGGGAGTTCCCGCGCATATTAAAGGTTATCAGTATTTGAGGGAGGCTATTAAAATGGTAGTTGATGAAGTGAATCTCCTGGGCGGTGTGACAAAGGAATTATATCCTTTAATAGCCCAAAAGTATTCAACCACACCGAGCAGGGTGGAACGGGCCATCAGGCACGCCATTGAATTGGCCTGGGACCGCGGGAATACAGAAATGATGAACAAATTCTTCGGATACACCATAAACCTCGAGAGAGGAAAACCAACAAATTCTGAGTTTATTGCTATGGTTGCAGACAAACTCAGAATCAGTACAAAAGTCAGTTAAAATCAGCTAAAGTCAGCCAGACCGGAAAAAACCTGACACGGGTCAGGTTTTTCTATTACTTGCTTATATAAATTAAATGTTGTACAATTATTTATTGAAATTACAAATAATTGCGTAAAGGGGAATTTGGTGAGTTAAATGACCACAATCCGTGGAACAGCACGGTTGGACAGGAAAACAAAACACTTGGTGAAGCGGCTTCAGCCAGGTGATATTGCAATTATAAACCATAGAGACCTGGACGAAGTCTGTGCCCAGGCTCTCGTTGACGCTAAAGTCAGGGCGGTTATCAATGCCGCTCCCTCACTGAGTGAGAATTACCCGAACTCAGGTCCGCTGACTCTCGTAAATAATGGGATATATCTGTTGGATAATGTGGGTCTGAGTGTTATGGAAAAAGTCAAAGAAGAGGATATTGTAGAGATAAGCGGTAATACATTCACTGTGCCCGGGTTATGGATCGGGACCGGTGAAGTGCTGGATATGGAACATATTGAACAAAAAATGGAAGAAACAAAGAAAAATATTGGTATGGTTTTGGAAAAATTTGTCCAGAATACTATTGAGTATGCTCAGCATGAACAGGAGCTGTTATTGGGAGAAATCCCGGTTCCGGATACACGTGTATCATTCCAAAACAGGCATACATTAATTGTAGTCCGGGGACAAAACTACAAAGATGACCTCGCCGCAATCAGGTCGTACATAGAAGAGGTTAAACCGGTCCTTGTCGGAGTGGATGGCGGAGCCGATGCCCTGCGGGAGTTCGGTTACAAACCGGATATTATTATCGGTGATATGGATAGCATCAGTGATGAAACATTAAGGTGCGGGGCGGAAATTATTGTCCACGCATACCCTGATGGGCGGGCCCCTGGATTGAACCGGATTCAGGAGCTTGGTTTGGAAGCAGTTACGTTTCCTTCACCTGGAACAAGTGAAGATATTGCCATGCTTCTGGCATATCATAAAGGTACTGAGATTATTGTGGCGGTTGGTACTCATTCCAATATGATCGATTTTCTGGAAAAAGGCAGAAAAGGGATGGCCAGTACTTTTCTTGTCCGTCTGAAAGTTGGTTCTATCCTGGTGGATGCCAAAGGGGTAAATAAACTGTACAGGAGAAAAGTGAAATACCGGTATTTGGCGGAGCTTATTGCCGCAGCGTCTGTCACCTTTGCAATAGTCGCCTATCAGTTTTTCCCGGCCACAAGGCAATTATTGGATGTTGTCTGGCTGAAACTAAAAATTGCCGTAGGTTTATAGGGGGCCGATATATGATTATTGATTTTAAATATCATGTTGCATCACTTATTGCTGTGTTTTTTGCGCTTGGGATCGGAATTCTTGTGGGGTCGGCGGTTCTCGGGAATAATGTGAATGATGTTATTTTACAACAGCAGAAACAATTGGTTGATAATCTCAAACGGGACTTTGACCAGATGAGGAAAGAAAACAAGGCTGCCCAGGATGAAATAGCTGACTATCAGGCCACACTTAATATCAGTAAACAGTTTGAAAAACAGGTCTTACCGATTTTTACGGAAGGTAAGCTGAACGACAAAAAAATTGCGGTTATCGAAACCAGCAACTACGGTTTTCATGAAGACTGGATCAATACCCTGAAATCTGCCGGTGCCGAGATAATATCTATCACTACAGTGCTGGAAGGATTTAATTTTAAAAACGATGAGGTCAGAAAAAGCCTGTCAACCAAACTGATGCTTAATGAAACAACTGAACCGGCAGTTTTAAGGGAAGTCGCCAAAGAAATAGCTGAAGGCGTAATCAGTGCCCAGAACATTGAAAATTTGCATTACTTCGAACAACTTGGATTAATTAAGACTTCCGGTAATTACGGTGGGCCCGTTAATGCAGTGATTTTTGTAGGGGGCAGCAGGGAAGATGTCGGAGAGCATGTGAGTAATTTTGATTTACCTATGATGAGTTATTTTTTATCCAAGAACATACCGGTTTTCGGAGTGGAAACAAGTGATGTCGACTACTCTTACATGAAGCATTATCAAAAACTAAAGGTCAGCACAGTGGACAATATCGAGATGACATCCGGGCAGTTGTCCCTGGTTATGGCCATATCCGGAAAACCCGGCAATTATGGAATTAAGACAACAGCCAGACAGTTATTGCCGGTAATCCCATAGGAGGAATCAATTTACCTTGGGAGTAAATATTAGTGTATTAATTCCCGCTTTTAATGAAGAACAGTATATTTTCGAGACTGTTACCGCTATTAAAAAAATCCCTGAAGTTGGGGAAATAATTGTGATTGATGATGCCTCCGCAGACAATACCGCCAGGCTGGCGGCCAATGCGGGGGCTCTGGTTATTTCACTCCCCGAAAACTGCGGCAAAGGTGGAGCATTGAACAAGGGAATGGAAATCGCCAAAGGTGACATTATTGCCCTTGTAGACGGAGATGTGGGCAGGACGGCAGCAGAAGTCAGAAAACTGATCGACCCTGTCCTCGCAGGCCGGGCTGACATGGTCATTGCCAAATTCCCCAAAGCAAGGAAAAAAGGCGGTTTTGGCCTGGTAAAGGGTCTGGCCCGAAAAGGTATCAAATTATTTACAGGCCTCGTGATGCTGGCGCCATTATCCGGCCAGAGAGTCATGAAACGTGAAATTGCTCAGATGCTGGGTGGATTTGAGTCAGGATACGGAGTGGAAGTTGGGATGACAATCGATGTGGCCCGGAAGGGGTATCGAATTATTGAAGTTGAAGTGGATATGACTCATGCTGAAACCGGCAGGGATATCAGGGGTTTTATGCATAGGGGAAAACAGTTGGTCCATGTGGCCGGTGTGCTGATGCGCCGGCTGGTGGTGAGGTGAACAGTGTGGTGGATTCATGGCTGGCTGTTAATGTATTGGTGGCGGCCTTTTTATCTTATTTAGTGACCAGAATTCTGCTTCCTCAAATTACATTGATGTTGTCAGGAGCTGGGTTTGTCAGGCCGAACTTCAGAAAAGAAGAGATCCCGCTTGGAGCAGGACTGGTGTTTTTTCTTTCGGTTCTGGTTATCTTAACAATTGGCAAATTGATTGACCTGGTAAGCACAAAGGTTTTTGTGTTCCTGTTCGCTATAGGGGCAATGTCTCTTGTTGGGCTTATTGACGATGTCTTTGGGTCCAGGCACGCCTCCGGTCTTAAAGGACACTTCAGAAAACTGCTTATCGACAGGGAACTTACCACAGGAGCCCTTAAAGCCCTCATGGGCGGGATAATCGCACTTATGGTGAGCGTGGAAATTGGCGGAGGCACTGGGCTCAATAAGTGGTTTTTCATATTGGTTAACACCTTAATAGTGGCTCTTTCCACCAATACCGTTAACTTATTGGATTTAAGACCGGGAAGGGCGGCTAAAGGATTTACGGTTTTTCTGCTGGTAATTGCAGTGTTTTCCGCAAAGGGGGAGGAACTGGTTTATGCCGCGGCAGTGACCGGCAGTTTGTTGGCCTATTTGCCCTATGACCTAAAGGCCCGGGCCATGATGGGTGATACCGGTTCAAATGTGCTGGGCATAACTCTGGGCTATTTTGCTGCGAGCGCCCTTACTGTTCCGGCTAAAATAGGTTTTCTTGCTGTTTTGGTCGGTTTTCACATTTTTACCGAAAAGTATTCCCTGACCAGGATTATTGAAGAAAACAGATTCCTTACTTACCTGGATATGCTGGGGCGCAGTAAAGGTTCTGAATGAAGGGAATACTGAATACTACCAACTCAGCCGATACCCGGGGGCTGAGTTATTTTCTGTTGTGCAAAAAAATTCAGACAGGCAGACGAAAAATCTGCAGGAATTTGCAGACAATTATAGAACCAGAAATATAGAGCGAAACAGTGATTTTTAGGAGTGACAAACCGTGAAGGGTAAATTGGATCATACTGACTTTGAAACTGAATTAAAGAAACTGACACAGCAGGTGACTGACCTGAAAAAAGTCCGCAGCCTGCTGGAAGCTATCCTGTACTCAACTGATGATGCGATTTCTGTTGTAGACGAAAAGGGCTGCCAGATTTTAATAAACCCTGCCTATACAAGGATTACCGGCCTTAACGAGAAGGATGTGCTGAATAAACCGTGCACTGTGGACATCGCTGAGGGTGAAAGTATGCACCTGAAAGTTTTGAAGACCCGCAAACCGGTCCGGGGGGTCTCCATGAAGGTTGGTCCGGCCCGAAAGGCAGTAATGGTCAATGTGGCCCCGATCATAATCGACGGTGAACTTAAAGGAAGTGTGGGTATTATCCATGATATATCTGAGATCCGAAAACTGACTGAAGAGCTGGAACATGCCAAAAGCTTAATCAGGCGGATGACGGCTAAATATACTTTTGATGATATTATTGGCGAAAGTGAACTGGTCAGGGCCGCCATATCCCAGGCCAGACATGTTGCCGACACTCCGGCTACCGTACTCTTAAGGGGTGAGAGCGGGACAGGGAAAGAACTTTTTGCCCATGCTATGCATAATGCCAGCTCCAGGAGCAGAGGGCCTTTGGTCAGGGTTAATTGTGCAGCCATAGCAGAGTCTCTTCTGGAAAGCGAGTTGTTCGGCTATGAGGAAGGCGCATTTACCGGAGCCGTCAGGGGAGGAAAAAAAGGTTACTTTGAGGAGGCCTCCGGTGGTACAATTTTTCTCGACGAAATTGGGGATGTTAACCTTGG
>QZJQ01000026.1 GCA_003599795.1 Nitrospiraceae bacterium | reverse complement strand
ACTAATTGAACTTAAAGACATAAGAGGGGACCTTCATGTACACAGCGAATGGAGTGACGGAAGTCACACATTTGAAGAACTTATTAAAGCGGCAAAACAAAGGGGATATGAATATATAGCTATTACAGACCATTCAAAAGGGCTCGGCATTGCAAATGGTTTGAGCGAAGAAAGGCTGATGGAAGAGAAAAAAGCAATAGATGCTTTAAATAAAAAACTCAGCGGTTTTAAAGTCCTGATGGGAATTGAGGTTGATATAAGAAGCGACGGCAGGATGGATTTTTCTGATAAAGTCCTTGCGAAGATGGACATTGTCGTTGCATCAATTCATTCAGGCTTCAGACAGAGCAAGGAACAGCTTACAAAAAGACTTGTCTCAGCAATGAAGAACCCCTATGTATCTGTGATTGCGCATCCGACAGGAAGGCTTATCGGAGAGAGAGATCCCTATGATGTTGACATGGAATACGTCCTTAAGATTGCAAAAGAAACCGGAACCGCTCTTGAGATAAATGCATACCCGCTGAGGCTTGACCTCAACGATATCTATGTAAAAACGGCAAGGGAACTCGGCGTTAAGTTTGTCATCAGCACTGACACACACCTCACAAGTCAGTTTGATTACATGGCTTACGGTGTTTCTATTGCGAAAAGGGGATGGCTTGAGAAAAAGGATGTGCTGAATACAATGGATTATAATTCTCTTTTAAATGCCCTTCGCAGCAAAAGCCTGAAAAAAAATATGCTATATTAGAAGTGATGAAAAAAATTGTATTACTGATTATTTTAATTCTCCTTCTCCCCCTGTCCCTCAATGCGGAAATAAAGGAGTACAAGCTTGACAACGGCTTAAAGGTTCTTGTCATTGAAGACCATAAGGCGCCGCTGGCAACTTTTCAGATATGGTACCGCGTGGGCTCAAGGGATGAGCCTGCGGGCAAAAGCGGCATAAGCCATCTGCTGGAGCACATGATGTTCAAAGGCACTCCAAAATACGGCTCTAAGGAATTTTCAAAGATAGTGAAGAAAAAAGGCGGGACAGACAATGCCTTCACAACCAAGGATTACACAATGTATTATCAGACCCTTGCTTCTGACCGGATAGACATATCCATAGAGCTTGAGGCTGACCGGATGCAAAATCTTATCCTTGATCCTAAAGAGGTTATAGCTGAAAGAAATGTCGTGATGGAAGAGCGAAGAATGCGGTATGACGACGACCCGCAGAATTCACTGTATGAAGAGGTATCGGCTGCTGCGTTCAAGTCACATCCGTACCACTGGCCTGTGATAGGCTGGATGCCGGACATTTCTTCAATAGAAAGAAGCGACCTACTCAATCATTACAAGGCATATTATTCACCTGACAATGCGGTGATTGTTGTTTCAGGAGATGTTCAGGCAGATGAAATTATCAAAAAGATAACGGCAGCTTTCGGAGACATTTCTCCAGCTTCCGGCAGAGCAGTTGTCACTTCAAAAGAAGGCGAACAGAAAGGCGAGCGGAGAATAAGCCTGAGGAGAGAGGCGGAACTTCCATATATAATTGCCTTATATCACACGCCGAGTTTTCCGAATCCGGACAGTTACGCTCTTGAGGTGCTTGGAATGGTTTTATCAGGCGGCAAAAGCTCGCGGCTCTACAAGTCAATGGTCTATGAGAAAAAACTCGCCATCGGCGCTTCTGCCGACTACAGCGGTTTTAATAAAGACCCGTATCTTTTTTTGTTTGATGCAACAGCAGCTCCCGGCAAAGACATAAAGGATGTTGAAAATGCGCTGTACGTTGAAATAGAAAAGATAAAGAAGGAGCTGCCGTCAGAGCGCGAAGTGCAGAAGGCAAAGAACCAGATTGAGGCGTCGTTTATAATGGGGCAGGACTCCATATATTATCAGGCGCAGATAGCAGGGATGTTTGAGATGCTCGGAAGCTGGAAGCTGAAGGAGCAGTATCTGGAGAATATAAAAAAGGTTAAGCCCGAAGACGTAAGCATGGCTGCGAAGAAATACCTCCATGAAGATAACAGGACAGTTGGAATATTAATTCCGACGAAAAATCCAAAATGAAAAATTCAAAATTCAAAAAAATAATAATTTCTTCAATAATTTCTAACTTTGCACTTTTAACTTTTAACTTTCCGTTACATGCTCTTGAGGCAAACAAAAAAATTCTTCCTAACGGCCTTACGGTTCTGCATTCTGAGAAACATAACCTGCCTATTGTCATGATTACCATGATTGTAAAAGCAGGCGTCCTTGACGAGCCCAAGGAAAAGGCAGGGCTTGCCTATCTTACGGCTGAACTTCTTGATGAAGGCACCAAGAGCAGAAAATCCTCTGAGATAAGCGAGGAGATTGAATTTATAGGCGCAGGGCTTGGCGCCTCGGCAGGAAGCGATTACACAACACTAACACTTTCCGTGCTTAAGAAAGATATAGAAAAGGGATTTGAGCTTTTTTCGGATATACTTCTGAACCCCGTATTCCCTAAGGAAGAACTTGACAGAAAAAGAGAACTGATAAAAGGCTCTCTGAGACAGAGGGAAGAAGACCCCTCTTTCCTCGCAGAGCGTTCGTTTAAAAAAGAGGCCTTTGGAGAGCATCCTTACGGCAGGCTCGTGGAAGGCTCAACAGAAACTCTTTCAGAAATAACACGCGAAGACCTTCTGGGATTTCATTTAAAATATTTCATCCCCAATAATGCAATACTTTCGGTTGTCGGGGATATTACACATGACGAATTAAGCTCTCTAACCAAAAAATATCTCGGCACATGGAAAATCGCTGAACTGCCCGAGAAGAAAATCCATCCGATGAACGAGGAGAAAATAAAGAAGGCGGTGAAGATAGACAAGGATGTCACGCAGGCGACCATAATTATCGGGCACCTCGGAATAAGCAGTGACAATCCTGACTATTATGCCGTGTCTGTTATGAACTACATACTCGGCAGCGGCGGTTTTGCATCAAGGCTTATGCAGAAAATAAGAGACGAACTGGGGCTTGCTTATGATGTCAGGAGTTTTTTTACGCAGAGCAAGGAGAAGGGATTATTCCAGGCGCAGGTGCAGACAAAAAATGAATCAGCAAATACGGCGGCGGAAGAGATATTGAAACAGATAGAAAAAATAAGAAATGAGACCGTTTCTGACGAGGAGCTCTCAGGAGCAAAAGATTACCTTACAGGGAGCTTCCCGAGAAGGCTTGACACCGGCAGGAAGATTGCGGATTTCCTTGCAACTGTTGAGTTTTATAATCTCGGCCTGGACTATGCGGAAAAATATGCTCCATTCATAAACGCTGTGACAAAAGAAGATGTGCTGCGGGTTGCCGGAAAATATCTTGACGCGGAAAATTTCATACTCGTTATCGTGGCTGACCAGAAAAAGGCCGGGCTGAAATACTAAGCAATTCCATGTGTTCCTCTCAGTTGTGAGCCGCAACGACTTGTCAATCCATTCCCTATAACGTTATAATTTTGAATAACGACTATTTTATGTCATTCCTGCCCCGTGTCAAGTGCGGGACAAACTCCGGCAGGAATCCGGTTTTTTGTAATTATGGCGTTCAAAAATATTATAGGACAGAAAAAAGCAATTAATATCCTGCTTGGCACGATGGCGAGGAACCGGATTCCCTCGGCATATCTCTTTGCCGGTGAATCAGGCATAGGCAAAAAACTCACTGCGGTCAACCTTGCAAAGACTTTAAACTGCCAAAAACCAAAAACCACGCTTGATTGCTGCGATGAGTGCGCCTCTTGCAAGAAAATAGACTCGCAGACACACCCTGATTTTCTCCTTGTATCCCCTGAAAAGGGAGAGATACGGGTAGATGAGATAAGAATGATTGAAGAGGTTATCTCGCTTGCGCCTTACGAAGGGAAAAGAAAAGTCGTGATTGTGGATGACGCGGAGACAATGAACCAGTCTGCCGCCAATGCATTTCTTAAAACACTTGAGGAGCCTCCTCCTCAGAGCATCATAATCCTTATTTCAGCAAGCCCGGACAGACTGACTGAAACAATAAGGTCGCGGTGCTCAAGGATAAATTTTTTACCTCTGGCTCCTGAACTATGCAAAGAAGTCATAAGGGCCCTTGACAATCAGGAAACGAAGATCACCGATTCCCAATTGTCAACTCTTTCAAGGCTTTCCATGGGAAGGCCCGGACTTGCAATATCAAGCGACCTCATGGAAGAGAGGGACTGGTTTTTCAATCTTTTCGGAGAAATGTCAGGAGGCAGGAATAAAGAGATATGGGCAGACAAGGAAGAGATGGAATTATGGTTTAATAAGGCATTCCTTCTTTTAAGGGATATTGCCGTATTAAAGATAACAGGGAAAAGCGAGATGCTGATAAATACAGACCTCAAAGACAGAGTCGCCGGGATGAGCAAAACGATAGAGATGAAGGATATAGTGGATATTTACGGCAGGCTGTCCTTTTTGAAGGGTTATCTTGGCTTTAATCTTAACAAAGCAATTACATGGAATTACGTAACAAT
Source organism: Nitrospiraceae bacterium (assembly GCA_003599795.1). Taxonomy (GTDB): domain Bacteria; phylum Nitrospirota; class Thermodesulfovibrionia; order Thermodesulfovibrionales; family UBA1546; genus UBA1546. Next base: position 8,493 of record QZJQ01000026.1, on the reverse strand, counting down.
TATAATGCAGAATTTAAAAATTAAAAGGACTCCATAATTTTTTAATTTTGCATCTTAAGTTTTTAATTTACCGGAGGTGTGATGCCTGACGTTATCGGAATAAGATTTAAGGACTGCGGAAAGATTTACGACTTTGAGGCCAACGGCTCCGGAGCGGAATTTAAAAAAGGCGACTGCGTGGTAGTGGAGTCAGACCTCGGGTTGAGCATCGGGAGCGTAATCATAGAGAAGCGCACAGTTGAAGCATCTGCCAGAGAATTGAGGAAAGTGCTGAGAAAAGCTACAGAGGAAGACTTTAAGCAAAAGCAGGACAATGAGGCTTTTGAGAAAGAGGCAAGGGATTATTGCGTTGAGAGGATTATGGCGCGAGGGCTTCCGATGAAGCTTGTGTTTACGGAATCCACTCTGGACAAAAAGCGAATAGTCTTTTATTTCACTGCTGACGGAAGAATAGATTTCAGGGAGCTTGTAAAAGACCTTGCCGCAAAGTTTAAGACGCGCATAGAGATGAGGCAGATAGGCGTAAGGGATGAGGCAAAGATAGTCGGAGGGTTTGGAATGTGCGGCAGGGAACTGTGCTGCAGGACCTTCCTTACATCCTTTGAGCCGATATCCATCAAAATGGCAAAACAGCAGGAACTCGTGCTTAACATGAGCAAACTGTCCGGCATCTGCGGCAGGCTCATGTGCTGCCTGAGTTATGAAATTTCTGATGAGACCATTGCTGTTCACCCCAAAGACGATACAACGGCTGCGGAAAAAAGCATGTCCACCAAAGATGAAACCGAAGCCGCAGGCTCAACTTTGCGAGATGCGCCTCAACCTGTCGGAGAGACTCTTCGCGAAGATGCGCTTCGAGAAACCGTGATAGAAACAACTGCAAAACACATAGAGCCGCCGGCCCCATCGCAAAGCGCCGGACTTTCTTCTACTGATAAACCTCAGCCGGGAACTTCCGCAGAAAATACACAGGAACAAAAACAGGGGCATGGACAAAAAAAGCGCAGAAGGTGGCGCTGGAGAAAATTCCATAAAAAATGAAAGAAAGATTTTACGTTACAACGCCGATTTACTATGTCAATGATATCCCGCACATAGGCCATGCATACACAACCATTGCCGCAGATATTCTCGCAAGATATAACAAGCTGATGAACAGAGATGTTTTCTTTCTTACAGGCACTGATGAGCATGGGCAGAAGGTTGAGAAGGCAGCATCTGAAAAAGGCAGAACCCCGAAAGAACACGCAGACCTTATGGTGGAAAATTTCAAGAGTCTCTGGCAAAAACTCAACATCTCAAATAATGCATTCATCCGGACAACCGACATAAATCACATAAAGACTGTGCAGGGGCTTTTACATAGGCTCTGGGAAAAAAAAGAAATAGAAAGAAGGGCATATACCGGCTGGTACTGCACTCCTGATGAAAGATTCTGGACGGAGAAAGAGGTTATTGAAGGCAAATGCCCTGACTGCGGAAGGCCTGTTGAGCAGATTCATGAAGAGAACTATTTCTTCCTCATGTCAAAGTATCAGAGCGCTTTGATTAAATACATAACTGATAATCCGAATTACATACTGCCCGAAACAAGAAAAAACGAAGTCCTTGGCTTTCTTAGGAACAACACTCTCGGAGACCTCTGCATCTCAAGGCCCAAAAACAGGCTTTCATGGGGAATTCCCTTGCCATTCGATGAAAATTTTGTTACCTATGTCTGGTTTGACGCCTTGGTGAATTATTTTTCGGCAACACGTTATCTTGTGCCTCATCCCGAAGATGCAAAGCTCGGCGATTTCTGGTGGCCTGCTCATCATCACCTTGTGGGAAAGGACATTCTAACAACACATGCGGTTTATTGGTCCACAATGCTAATGGCATTAGGACTTCCCTTGCCGAAGAATATTTTCGCGCACGGCTGGTGGACAGTTAACGGAAAGAAAATGTCAAAGTCGGTAGGCAATGTCATTGACCCGAATACAATGGTTGACAGATACGGTGTTGATGCGTTTAGGTATTTTCTCTTCAGGGAAGTGCCTTTCGGGCTTGACGGAGATTTTTCAGAACAGGCATTGATTAACAGAATAAACACAGACCTCGCAAATGACCTCGGCAACCTTGTAAGCAGGTTCATTGCAATGGCAGAGAAATATTTTGGAGGAACAATTGATATTGAATTCACAGGTGCAGGCGCATCAGGCGAGCTTGAAGAGCAGTGCGCTTATGCAAACATGAATATACACAGAAAAGAATATTGGTCTCATCTGCATTTTAGCCTGATGCTTGAAAATATCTGGAATATAATCAGAGAGGCAAATAATTATATAGCAAGAAAAGAGCCGTGGAAACTCGCAAAAGAGAATACGGATCAATTAAAAATTGTTATGTCCAATATCTGGAATGCCTTGCGAATCACGGCGCTCTCCCTCTACCCTTTCATGCCGGATACTTCAGAGAAGATATGGCGGCAGCTTGGCATGAAATCTTTGGTTGATGAGGCAAAAGAGCTCAGCCCTGAGATTTTTGAGTGGGGATGGAAACCGTCTTATGAAATAAAAACCTCAAAGGCGGAACACCTGTTTCCGAGAATTGAGACAAAGAAATAAGTATGGTGAATGGGTGAATTGGCAAATAGGTGAATCGCTTGCAAACTGCTGACTATATTATTCAGGCTGATTATGTAATCACAATGGACGATGACTTGACTGTCATCAGAAATGGCGCTCTTGCTATTCAGGGGAATAAGATTGCAGACATAGGAAGCTCTGATGAAATAGCAAAAAACTATTCCTCAAAAAATATAATCAAAGGCAAAAACGCAGCAGTTATCCCCGGACTGATAAACACCCACACCCATGCGGCAATGGTCTATTTCAGGGGAATGGCCGATGACCTGCCTTTAAAGGAATGGCTTGAAGAGCATATCTGGCCTGCTGAAAATAAATGGCTCAGCCCTGAATTTGTATCAGACGCAACAGAGCTTGCCTGCCTTGAAATGCTTAAGGCTGGGATTACAACATACAATGATATGTACTTCTTTGAAGATGCCTCAAGCAAGGCTGCTAAAAAAATCGGCATGAGGGCTGTTCTCGGCGCGGGAATAGTTGACTTCCCCACAGTGGCAGGCAATTCAGCAGATGAATATTTAAGCAAGGCAGAAAGATTCATAAGGGAATGGCAAGGCGATGACTTGATTGTCCCGTGCATTGCGCCTCATTCAGCTTACGCATGCAACCCTGAGACCCTCAAAAAAGTAAAGGCACTTGCCGATAAATACAATGTCAAGATTCACACTCATGTTTCGGAAACGAAATGGGAGGTTGAAGAGGTAAAGAGCAAATACGGATTAACCCCTGTTGAGCATCTTAAAAAAATCGGCCTTCTTGACGAGAACATTGTTGCAGCCCACTGTGTATGGGTTAATGAAAGAGAGATAGAGGCTATTGCAAAACACAAAGCCGGAGTCTCTCACTGCATAGAGAGCAACCTTAAACTTAGTTCAGGTATTGCGCCTGTGCCTGCGATGCTCAAGGCAGGCATAAAAGTAAGTTTTGGAACAGACGGAGCTGCGAGCAATAACGACCTTAATATATTAAGCGAGATGTCAACTGCCGCAAAAGTGCATAAGGCAATCTCAAATGACCCTACTGCCCTGAATGCAAAAACAGCGCTGCTAATGGCGACAAATTGGGGCGCAAAAGCGCTTGGGCTCGGAGGCGTTACAGGCAGTCTTGAAAAAGGCAAGGCGGCAGACATAGCGATGATGAATTTAAACAAGCCTCATCTTACGCCTTTGTATGATATTTACTCGCACATGGTCTATTCAGCGCGGGCATCAGATGTAGAGACAGTATTTGTTAACGGCAAGCTTGTTGTTGATAATGGAAGACTCTGTACTGCTGATGAAGAGGAAATAACAGCTAAGGCAAGAGAGTGGCGATGCAGGATCAAATAACCTGCACAGAAGTTCTGAGCTAAGTCTAAGGGAACTCAGGCAGCAGGCTCATCAGCCTCCAGTGCTTAAAACCGCTTTCAGTCACATACGCCCATTTCTGAATGTCCAGCAGAGTCTTCATTCTGTATGAAGAAAGGGAATAGTAGTCTATCTCCACTTCAACCTGAGCCGTGCCGTTCTTCTCATCATACCCTACCCTCACAATGCGGCGGTCAATCACTTTAACGTTCTTCGCAGCTTTTACCCTTGCGCTGAATTCCTTTGCAATGCTCTCCGAGGCAAAAAAGCCTGCGGCATCAAAACTCTGCGAAGCCAAAAACTTATTATACTTGTTGATGCTGTCATCAAGTTCCGTCCGCACAGACATCGCCGGCATACAAGCAGAAAATGCAATGGCAGCAAGCATGCTCCAGAAAACAATCCTGATTTTATTTTTCATAGGCATTTTACATCTCCCTTCTTCCTTCAAGCGCCTTGCTTAAAGTTACCTCGTCGGCGAATTCAATGTCGCTTCCGATGGGAAGGCCGTATGCGATGCGTGTGACTTTTACTGTGAAGGGCTTCAGGACATCTTTTATATACTGCGCTGTCATTTCTCCTTTTGTATTGGGATTGGTCGCAAGTATTACTTCTGCAACGCTGTCGCCCCTCACCCTTTCCACAAGCTCGGATATCTTCAGCCTGTCAGGCGTCATCCCGTCTATGGGCGAGATTGAACCGAGGAGGACATGATACAGTCCGTTAAATGTCTTGGACCTTTCAACCACAAGAATATTGCTCGGCTCCTCCACAATGCATATCTTTGTTTTGTCTCTTGATTCATCACTGCATATACTGCAGACTTCTGTATCCGTAATGTTAAAACACCTCCTGCAAAACCTTGCCTTTTCCTTAACATCATTAATAGCGTTCGCAATGCCCTTTGCGCTTTCTTCAGACATTGTAAGTATGAAAAAGGCAAGCCTCTGAGCGGTCTTTCTTCCTATGCCCGGGAGTTTTGTAAGTTCATTTATGAGGTTTTCTATTATTCCCTGCGCCATAATCACCAAGCCTCTTTAGAATATCGTTTACAATCTTTCGTTGTCAACGCCTTCTCTTTTCTCCTGCCATTTGTAATATGCCTCACCGAAAAATATTGCCGCAATTGCAAGGACAACCCCTGCGATGACATCCACAACATAGTGATACCGGCAGTAAACAGTTGAGAATAAAAGAAGGCCTACAACAGGCAGATAAATCAGGAATAGAGTTCTCTTGTATCTATATGCAAGATACAGCACTGTGAGCGCAACGCCTGTATGCCCGCTTGGGAACGCATCGCGTTTTATGCCTTCAAGCCTGTTAAGCAGATTCTGCAGCGGCTCTGCTATTAAAAAACCCTCCAGCCTCTGCGTCTGTAAATAAGCAAGCTCAAACCTCGGGCCAAGCGCAGGCCAGATTATATAGCCAATATATGAAAGATAAAAACAAAAGAGTATCAGAAACAGCGACCTGTCAAATTCTTTTCTCTGATTATTTCTCAGCAGTGTTATGCCGAGGACTACAGGCAGAAAATAGTAAGTGGAGTATGCTGTCTGCAAAATGTCCGTAAGTATCGGGTTCATTATTGCCTCAAGCATGACAGTGGGATGATTCCCGAAAATCATGTAATCAAGCCTTACAAGCAGCGGGTCTATATCTTTTGGATTTACGTAATGGACCACCCATTCAAGGCTGTCAAAAAGGACAAGGACACTTACAACGGGGAAAATCAGGTCATAGGTAAATCTTAAAAATCTGTTCTTATCTTTAACCTTGATTAAAATGAATTGTCCGGCAAGAACCGCCAGATATGTTACGATCAAGAGCAGCCTGTTTGGTATTGATGAATTAAAGATTAATGCGATGAATAATAACATGCCGGCAAAGACTATCGTCACAGCATCCGCAGGCCTTAAATTAAATAATCTTTTCATAGCTTGCCCAGCGCCCTCATTTTTGCTTTTTCTTTTTTTGAAAGCCTTCGCGGGCTTCCTTTTTTAGAAGATTCATATTCCTCCTCGTCAATCGGCTCAAATTCACCTTTCCCAACCCTTAAGGGCTTGCCAAGTATTTCCGAAAACTCACCCGACGAGACAACAACAGAGCCATTGGCCCAAGCGTGGTCAGCAATATCCCTGTCAGAAGTTATAACAATCCACTGTTTTTTTTCAGATGATATGATTCGCTTTATCACGGCATCTGCCTTTTCTCCGAGCTTTGAGTAGATTACTTTGATGCCCCCTGTCACTGAATGGGACTCATCACCGCTTCCGCTTTTCCATCCGTCAAACACAACAGTGATTTCATGCCCTTTTATTTTTTTGTATTCAGCAAGCTTTTCCACAAGCCTCTGCCTCTGGCCTTCAAGGTCTTTGTGTTGTATGCCGATTAGATTGTAACCGTCTATAATTATTGAAGCGATAACGCACCTCTGATTCTGATTATTATATAATATAATCTATTGCCGAACCCTTTGAGCGACATCAGAGAATTTTTGCTAACAAATCTCGGCAAAGTGGAAGATAAGCAATTTCAGCTGTTTGAGACTGAAAGGCGAGTTTTGAAATTGCCTGTAACGAGCCTTAGATTTGTCAAAAAGTCTCTGCAAAAAGCGAAAAGGCTGTTCGGCAGGAGATTTATACCTTATGTTTAAAGACCGTGATTATGACGTAATTGTTGTCGGCGCGGGGCACGCGGGATGCGAGGCCGCGCTTGCTTCCTCGCGTATGGGTTTCTCCACATGCCTTTTCACCATTAACCTTGACACAATCGCCCAGATGCCATGCAACCCTGCAATAGGCGGATTAGCAAAGGGGCACCTTGTAAGAGAAATAGACTCCCTCGGCGGGGAAATGGCAAAGGTAACTGATAAGGCAGGGATTCAGTTCAGGGTATTGAATAAGTCAAAAGGGCCTGCTGTTTGGTCCTTGAGGGCTCAGGCAGACAGGGTTCTTTATAAGCTTGAGATGCGGAAGGTTCTTGAGTCTCAAAAAAATCTTGACATAAAGCAGGCATTCGCAGATGAAATTGTTGCGGAAAATGGGAAGGTGAAAGGCGTTCTCACATCTTTGGGGATATTCTACGGAGCCAAGGCTGTCATAGTGACAACGGGTACCTTCCTAAGAGGATTAATGCACATAGGTTTTGAGAACTTTTCTGCCGGCAGGGCAGGAGAATTCCCCTCTATCGGCTTATCGGAATCATTAAAAAAACTCGGCCTTGAGATGGGACGGTTAAAGACAGGAACTCCGCCGAGGCTTGATGCAAAGACAATAGATTTCTCAAAAACAGAGCCGCAATACGGAGATGACCCTCCGGTGCCGTTCTCGCACAGCACCGAGAAAATCACAAATCCCCAGCTTCCTTGTTATATAACATATACAAATTCCGAAACCCACAGGATAATCCATGAAAACTTAGACCGCTCTCCATTATACAGCGGGAAAATACAGGGCATCGGGCCGAGATACTGCCCCTCAATAGAAGATAAGGTTGTACGGTTTTCCGGAAAGCCGCGGCATCAGGTGTTTCTTGAACCTGAAGGACTTGAGACAAAGGAATATTATGCAAACGGCATATCCACAAGCCTTCCTTATGATGTGCAGGTAAAACTTGTGAGGACCATCCCCGGACTGGAAACAGCCGAGATAATGAGGCCGGGCTATGCAATTGAATATGACTTTGTATATCCTACCCAGCTAAAACACAGCCTTGAAACAAAGCGCATTGACGGGCTTTTCCTTGCAGGCCAGATTAACGGCACATCAGGATATGAAGAGGCGGCAGCACAGGGATTAATGGCTGGGATTAACGCATCGCTGAAAATTCAGGGCAAAGAGCCTTTAATACTTGAAAGGCACGAGGCTTATATTGGTGTTTTGATTGACGACCTTATAACAAAAGGCACTTCAGAGCCCTACAGGATGTTCACCTCGCGCGCAGAATACAGGCTGCTTCTGCGTCATGATAATGCTGACTTAAGGCTGATGGAAAAGGGGTTCGGCATAGGGCTTATCAACAGCAGCGTTTTCAAAAGATTTGAAGAAAAAAAGAAATGTATTTCAGAAGAGATTGAAAGGCTTAAGAAAACAAGACTCAAACCCTCTGAGGTTAATGAGACTCTTACAGCGATTAATACCTCTCCTGTGTCGGAAAATATAAGCCTTGAACAGCTTTTAAAAAGGCCTGAGATTATATATAATGTCATCAAAATGCTCTCCCCCCCGGAAAAGACTTTGGCGCCTGACATAGAGAGTCAGGTTGAGATACAGGTAAAATACGAGGGATATATCCTCAAGCAGACAGAAATGGCAGAAAAACTCAAAAAAATGGAATGCAAAAAAATACCCGATAATTTTGACTACGCTTCCATAAACGGGCTCTCAACAGAAGTCCTTGAAAAACTCAGGAAGATAATGCCCGCAAACATAGGGCAGGCAGGCAGAATTCCTGGGATTACGCCGGCGGCGCTGTCGCTTCTGCTGATAAGCATAGAAAAAAGGAGAAGGCAAAGAGAG
>QZJQ01000002.1 GCA_003599795.1 Nitrospiraceae bacterium | reverse complement strand
TGCTTGGTTCTTCTTGTCTTACTCATCTTCTGGTGTCCTCCTTCGTTAATCGTATATTTTACACCTTATACGACTGTCCGAATTTCGGGGTCCACCTCTTTACCCTATTTATTTGTCTTACTGGTTCATTCGCATTTAATTACAATCATCCTCTTCTATCTTTTTTCTGTAGTGTGTGATAAGTTTTTTAATAGATAAGATTACCAAATAGATGCCAAATAAAATAAATATAATTCCACCAATCTGTGGCCACGTACCTTCAACTACAGTCAAAGACCGCGTGCCAGCCATTTTTGTATAAAATATCAGCAAACCGACTGAAAGAATTAAAACACCAAGTATTAAGATGATGATGTTAAACAAAACATCATCGGTATATTTTTTTTTAATGGCTTCCTTATTCATAAAATAATTTCTTTAAGTCTACAAATAAAAAAATAACGGGGGACACTTCCCGTATTTTTATTAGTGCCGATATTGCCTCCCATGAAAAGCAGTATAAGACATTTGTCTGTTAAAAAACAAGGATGGGATTAAAGATGTATTGCATAAATTCCGACAGAGTATCTTATTCGTCCCATAGTCCTATTTTCTTTAAGATAGCTTTAATCTCAACAGGGTCAATATCCTCTTTATATGCCTTTGCATAGATGGTCAGTAAGTAAATTGTGTCATCCGAACTTTTTAGAAAATAAATAACCCTGAAACCACCGGATTTTCCCTTGCCCATATCTGAACTTGCGAGGCGGGCTTTGAATACCCTTCCTTCCAATCCGGCGATAGCATCTCCATAAGCGGGGTTATCACTAAGAAGGCTGTTAAGTTTTTCTAAATCTAAACCAATATGACGATATTTCTTTTTAAGGTATTTAACATCTCTCTGAAATACAGGGGTGGGGATTATCCTATAACTCACGCAGGAACTCTTTGAGCGCTTTGGGTTTTGTCTTGCCTTCCTTTATTAATTTTACTTCGCAGAGGGATTGCTTGATCTTCTCATTCACGCTAAAGGCATCGTAATCCCCCTTGAGATATTTCAGATAGTCAACCGCATCCTTCAGCTTATCTTCAGGGAGACCCTCTATCATATCCATGGCTTTTTCTTTAAGAACAGCTGCTTTCATGTTTCCATTATATAAAATTTTTTATAAAAACAACAAGATAACTGGCGGAGGGGGTGAGATTCGAACTCACGGTAGAGTTGCCCCTACAACGATTTTCAAGACCGTCGCCTTCAACCGCTCGGCCACCCCTCCAAGAGAAACAAGTGAATAGTGAATAGTGAACAGCTGTTAGTTTAACCTAAGAAGTTTCAATGGTTCAAGGGGACAGGAGGTTGAGGGTTCATGATTTTCAGTCTTTAGTTGTTGGTTTTCAGACTGACAACTGACCACTAACAACTGACAACTGTTTTAAAATCACGCTGCTTCAGACTTTTTCTTTTTCTTTTCTGCGGCTGCTGCAAAGACCTCTGATGCATTGAATGTGCCGTCTATGGCCTGAACAGGACACCTCGCAGTGCAGATTCCGCAGCCGATACATTTATCTTTATCAATTGAATGCTTTTTCTTCTGCTCGCCTGAAGGCGCATCAACAGGGCAGACCTTTGCGCATGTATGGCATCCGATGCAGTTGTCCATTATGAACGCCTTTGACCTGTGAGGTATGTAATCTCTGATTGCCTTTGTCGGGCATTTTGGAACGCATAAGCCGCATACCTTGCACTTGTTCAAATCAATCCTTGAAAGGTTATTCTCAACAGAAGGCGCATCAAACGGGCACACCTTAACGCAGATGCCGCATGCAATGCATCCGACCTGACAGTTCTTCCTTGTGTCTCCGCCTTTATCTTTTGAATGGCACGCAACCAAAACCTGCCTTGATGCCGGAAGCACTTCTATAACCTTTGTAGGACATGCTATTTCACATTTCCTGCAGCCTGTGCATTTCACTATATCAACAACAGGAAGGTGGTCAGCGCTCATTGTTATTGCGCCGAACGGGCAGACCCTTGCGCATGTTCCGTATCCGAGGCATCCGTATCTACATGCCTTGTCACCGCCTCCTGCAAGTATCGCAGCCCTGCAATCCTGCACGCCTTCGTATCTGAATTTTTTAACTGACTTAGACCAGCTTCCCTGACACATAATCCTTGCAAAGTTAGGCTCTAACGCAGATGCAGCCTTGCCTGTTATCCTTGCAACTGCTGCTGCAACGCTGCCCTTGCCAGGTGCGCAGAGATTTGGCGCCACATTAGGATTTGCCACAACAGCCTCGGCATATCCCTGACACCCTGCAAATCCGCAGGCCCCGCAGTTCGCGCCCGGAAGAATATCCCTTACCTGCTCAACCTTAGGGTCTGTTTTTACGGCGAACTTAGCTGCTGCGAAGGCGAGTCCCACTCCGAATACGATTCCAAGACCGCCGAGGAAAAGGAGTGTAAAAATCAGAAGTTCCTTAATGTTTATTGGTCCCGAGACATCTATCTCACCGCCGACTCCGGCAAAAACAGAAGTGATTAGTGACAGTGTCAGCGCAAGTGCAAGTGTTAGTGCAAGTGTCAGTGGAACTGACTTTTTTATCATTGAACTTCTAAACATCCTTACTCCTTCCGATTCGGTCCGATACATGATGCACGATACACGATGCATGATTTTTTATCCTGAATCCTGCATCCTGAATCTTGTATCTTCTTTATTATATCAGAGCGTAATTAGCCCTGAAAACCCCAGAAATGCCAGCGCAATCAAGCCTGTTATTATGAACGATATCGGCAGTCCCTGAAACGCCTTCGGCACGTCCGCAAGCTCAAGTTTCTCCCTTATGCTTGCCATTATTATCATTGCGAGGCTGAAGCCGACGCCTGAGCCGAAGCCAAAAAACATGCTCTCTATGAAATTGTAACCCTCGCTGACATTAAGCAAAGGCACGGCAAGAATTATGCAGTTTGTCGTTATCAAAGCAAGGTAGATGCCGAGCTTGTAATACAGTCCCGGCGACACCTTCTTCATTATGGTGTCTGCTGCCTGAACAAATCCCGCAACAACGCCTATGAATATGACTATCTCAAGGAACCCGAGCCCCAGAGGAATCATGATGAACTTATAAATAACCCAGTTGAGCGCAGCGCTTATGACCATGACAGATGTGAATGTAATGCTCATGCCTATTGATGTGTCCATCTTCTTTGTCACGCCGAAAAAGATGCAGAGGCCGAGGTATCTCGTAAAAACAAAGTTGTTAATGAGAGCGGCTGCTATAAAAAGTTCAAAGAGTTTTCCGAATTCCATTTTGCCTCCTAATGTCCGCCGCCGGAAGCGCCGCCGCCCCCGAAGAATTTCATGTCTATCCAGTTAAAAAGCCCCATTAAAATTCCGACTGCAAAAAATCCGCCTGTCGGCAGAATCATAATCAACAACGGTTTTGTGTCAACTATCGGATAACCCCAGAGAGAACCTTTTCCGAGAAGCTCTCTGAAGAAGCCGATGATGACGAGCGCAAAGAGGAATCCTATTCCATTGCCAAGGCCGTCAAAGAACGAAGGCGTAATTTTCTGTTTGCTTGCAAAAAGCTCTGCCCTTGAAAGTATTATTGCAAAGGCAACTATGAGTTTTATGTAAAGCCCCATCTGTGCATATATGTCCCGTACAAATGCCGCCATTGAGAGGTCTGTCACAGTAACCCATGTGGCGATTATGAACATGTAGGAAGGGATTCTCACCTTTGGGTGTATGAATTTTCTGACTACGGAAACAGTAATATTAACCATTATCTGAACAAAAAGCACAGCAATGCCCATCATAAAACCGTTTTTTACCCCGCTTGTGACGGCAACAGCAGGGCAGAGGCTTAAGGCAACCCTGAATATGGGGTTTTCGGAGAATATTCCGTTTTTGATTAAACTGATATAGCTTATTTTGTTTTCAGAATTGCTCATTTCTTCACCTCTTTGGCCGGTTCGGTCGCTGAGTATTTCTCTTTAAGGAGCTTTACGGACTCGCTTACGCCTTTTGTCACCGCACGGCTTGAGATTGTCGCGCCTGAGATTGCCTGAATCTTGTCCGTGCCTTCCACCTTTACCACCTCAAGCTGCTCAAGGGATTTGCCCTCAAAGCGTTTTTTGAAATAGTCCTGCTCTATCTCATCGCCAAGCCCGGGTGTCTCACCATGTCCGAGTATGCTGATTCCTTTGACCTTCATGTCCTTTCCGACCGAGACGAGTATATTTATAAAACTTGAATATCCCTTGCCGTATGTGGAGATGAGGTATCCTGTTGTCTCTTCTCCTTTTTTGCCCTCAAAATATTTTCCTTTTTTCCCGTACGGCTCCCATTGACCGGCTTCAATTATATCATCCGCATCAGGCATCATCTTTTTCCTTGCCGCTGTTTCTTCCTGCTCTTTCTTAATCTTCACAATAGGCGCTGTCTTGGCAAAGACAACTGCCATCACAAGACCGGCAGCAACAAAGATAATCACCAGGCTGGCTGTTATCTTAAGCATCTCCTTCATTTCTTCTTCTCCTTCACCGCTCCGAAGACATCGGATTTCATTGACCTGTCAATCAAAGGAGCAAAACAGTTCATAAGAAGGATTGCGAACATTACTCCTTCAGGATACCCGCCTTTAATTCTTATGAGCATTGTGAGCGCGCCGCAGCCTATGCCGAATACTATCTGCCCCTTTCTTACAGAGGGGCATGTCACATAATCGGTTGCCATAAAGAACGCGCCGAGCATTAAGCCGCCGCTAAGAAGGTGTATCAAGGGGTCGCCTGCGAACAGAAGCATTTTGCCGGTCTCAGGGTTTTTGCCTCCGAATATCCATGCAAGTACAGCTACTGTTCCGAGGAATGAAATCGGAATGTGCCATGTAATGTATCTTTTATAAAGCAGGAATCCCGCGCCGATTAATAATGCCAGAACTGATGTCTCGCCGATAGAGCCTGCCCTGTGCCCGTTAAAAAGTTCCGCGTAAAGGTTAAGCTTATCGCCAAAGGCCTCAATTAATTTTGCTATGCCGTCTTCCTTTAATATTCCAAGAGGAGTTGCGGTTGTCTTTGCGTCCAGGGCAAAAAAAGCTGCCGACGGCTCTGTCCATATAGTCATTGCTTTCGGGAATGAGATTAAAAGAAAAGCCCTGCCGATGAGCGCAGGGTTAAAGATGTTGTATCCAAGCCCTCCGAAAAACTGTTTTGTTATGACCACTGCAATTACAGAGCCGATTATAGGAACATGGATTGTGAAAGGATTAAAAGACCAGAGAGAAGGAGGAAGGTTCATGCCGAGAAGCAAGCCTGTGAGAAATGAGCTTCCGTCATTGACAGTTACTTTCCTGTTAACGGCTTTCTGGAAAAAATACTCTGAAAGAACAGATGATATTATGCATAAGGCAGTAATAAAGAGCGCCTTTAAGCCGAAGAAATAAAAACCCATGAAAAATGCGGGAAGCAGGGCCATGTTAACTGTCCACATAATGCGGCTTGTAGTCTCTTCATCCCTGACATGAGGGCTTACAGTTACTATTAGTTCATGTTCTTTCTTTACATCAGCCATTTAGCCTCCAAAACTTCAAGATGCACGATTCACGATGCATGATTCACGTTTTTTATCCTGCATCTTGCATCCTGTATCATGTTATCAGTTCGCTATCATGGTTTCGTCAGCGACTTTGCCAGTCTTACAAGCTGAACTATCGGCCTCTTTGAAGGGCATACAAACGCGCATGAGCCGCATTCAAAGCAGTCAAAAAGGTTATATTCCTTTGTGTCCTCGTAATGCCCCTTTTCGGAAAGTATGCTGAGCATTGACGGCATAAGCCCCATCGGGCATATATCAATGCACCTTCCGCACCTTATACAGGGGCCGAATTCATCTGTGTGCACAACACCTTCCTCGGGTATTACGAGTATTCCTGAAGTGCCTTTTGTAACAGGCACATCAAGGGTTGAAAGGGCAAAACCCATCATCGGGCCGCCTGACACCACCTTGCCGGCGCTGTCTTTAAAGCCGCCGCACTCCTCAACAATATCAGATATAAGCGTGCCAATCTTTACCATTAAATTTGCAGCATTCTTTATACCTTCTCCTGTTACAGTAACAACTCTTTCTATCAATGGCTTGCCGTATCTTGCCGCTTCATAAACGGCAAGAGCAGTCCCTACGTTCTGCACCACAACTCTGACATCCATAGGCAACGCCCTCGGAGGAACTTCTCTTCCTGTAAGAGCACTTATGAGCATCTTTTCAGCGCCCTGCGGATACTTGACTTCAAGCCCGCAGACCTCAATGTTAGGCTCGTTCTTTGCCGCATCTTTCATCTTCTCTATGGCATCGGGCTTGTTATTCTCAATGCCTATAAATCCTTTATTCACTCCGAGGATGCGCATGAGTATCTTCAGGCCTTCAACTATCTCGCCGGATTTTTCTATCATCAGCCTGTAATCAGCCGTAAGATAGGGCTCACACTCAGCGCCGTTGATAATTATTGTATCAATAGGCTTTTCTTTCGGAGGGGAGAGTTTCACAAGCGTGGGGAAAGCAGCGCCGCCCATGCCCACAATTCCGGCAGCCTTTACCTTTTCCTTAAGTTCATCCGCTGACAGCTTGATGTAATCGGGATTGTCTTTAAGGGAGGCCCATTCTTCTTTGCCGTCATTTTCTATAACCACGGAATTTACCATCCTGCCCATCGCATTAGGAAATTCCGCTATTGCAATCACCTTTCCTGAGACGGATGAGTGAACAGGCGCTGACACAAAGCCTCCGGGTTCTCCGATGACCTCGCCTTTTTTGACTTCCTGTCCGATGCTGACTATGGGTTTGCAAGGCGCTCCGAGGTGCTGGCTTAAAGGAATGACGACTCTCTGCGGGGACTTTGCCTCTTTGATTGCCCTGTCTTTTGCAATGTCTTTTTTGTCAGGCGGATGTATGCCGCCTTTAAATGTTGCAAGAGCCATTTTGAAATTCCTCCCCAACGATAGTAACCGGCAAAAAGCCTACAATTAATAACATTTAAAATGGCAATATGTCAAGGGTTGTGATAAAATTAGCGGCATGATAAAAGAAGCGATTAACATCATTGTAGGCAACATTAACCTCTCCGAGGCAGAGATGGCGGAGTGCATGAGAGAGATTATGGAGGGGAAGGCAACAGACGCCCAGATTGGCTCGTTCCTTACTGCCTTGCGCATTAAAGGCGAGACAGTTGACGAGATAACAGGCGCAGCGCGGATTATGCGCGAAAAGGCAGCGGCCATTAAAGCTCCTGAAGGCGTGCTTGACACCTGCGGCACCGGCGGAGATATGTCAAATACATTTAATATCTCAACTACAACAGCGATAGTTGTCTCCGCATGCGGTGTGCCTGTTGCGAAACACGGGAACCGTTCTGTCTCAAGCCAGTCCGGAAGCGCTGATGTGCTTGAGGCGCTTGGAGTAAAGATAGATCTGGCTCCCGACAAGGTTGAAAAATGCCTCTTTGAAACAGGATTTGGATTTTTGTTTGCCCCGCTTTTTCACCCGGCAATGAAATATGCGATTGGCCCAAGAAGGGAAATGGGGCTAAGGACGATATTTAACATACTCGGCCCGCTGACAAATCCTGCAGGAGCAAAGAGACAGGTGCTTGGCGTGTTTACGGATAAACTTACAGAGCCGCTGGCAAAGGTTCTTGGCAATCTCGGCGCTCATGATGCAATGGTAGTGCACGGAGAAGACGGGCTTGACGAAATTACCCTTACTGACGGCACGCGGGTCTCAAGATTTTCAGATAATAAAGTTGAAAACTTCTTTGTCTCACCGGAGGATTTCGGCATCAAAAGGGGAAAGCTCGAAGACCTTGTCGGAGCTGACAAGGATGCCAATGCCCGTATAACACTCTCTATCCTCAAGGGAGAAAAAGGCCCCAAACGCGACGTAGTTCTAATGAATTCCTCTGCCGCGCTTGTTGTTGCAGGAAAGGCAAAAGATTTCAGAAGCGGGGTTGAAATAGCAGCAGAGGCGCTTGATTCGAGAAAGGCACTGAAGAAACTGGACGAGATTAAGAAGATTTCAAATTCACTGTAGGGGAATTTAACGATTTTTTAAAGCCTTCTGCAGATTCTCACATCCTTTTTGATCTCCAAAATCACAAGCCTTTTGAAAATCAGAAATTGCCCTGCCATATTGTCCGTTGTTCTTATAGATATTCCCTCTGTTGTTATAAGCCTTAGCATAATTGGGATCGATTTCTATTGCCTTATTATAATCTTCAATCGCCCTGTCATTTTGTCCCTTCTTGCGATAAGCAATCCCTCTGTTGTAGTAAGCCTTAGCATAAGTAGGATCGATTTCTATTGCCTTGCTATAGTCCAGAATCGCCTTGTCATATTGCTCTTTTTTTGCATAGGCAATTCCACGATTGTTATAAGCCTTAGTATAATAAATGTCGAACTCTATAGCCTTGCCGTAAGCATCTATGGCTTCGTCATATTTATTAGCATTGGAAAACAGTTTCCCTTTCTTAAACCAATCAGTTGCGCTTAATGTATTTACTGCCTTTGCATATTCTTTCTGCTTGTTTTTATCGGCCTTGACCGCCGCAAGTTCCTTTTTCAGTCTGGCTATCTCCTTAAATGCCTCGTCTGCCTTTTTTCTTGCATCCTCAAGCTCGCCTGTCTTTTCTTTATCTTTAACAAGCCGCTGTAATGCCTTTGTTGTTTCTGCCGGATCTGCCGCGACCTTTGCCTTTAGCCAGTAGTTTTCGCCGTTCCATTTTTCGCTGAGTATCTCGGACTGGACAATTCCGGCAGACAGGGTTACAACCGTATCTTTAGCCAACTGCATGTTTTTTACCTCTGTCTCACTCATCAGATATGTGCCAAGTTCCTCAAGCACGAGCCGTTTTACCTGCTCAACGGCAATGGCGCGTGCGGTTACCTTGGAATCTATCTCGCTGGCCTGATAGGTGTATTCCTTAATGAAGGTTACATTTCCGGCGTGGGATAATCCGGCAAACAGGAACACAATGAAAACAACTACGAGAGTAATTTTCATAAAATATCGCATCTCATCCCCCAAATACTAATCTATTTCTTTTACTGAAATATAAACCTCTCGATGACAAAAATCAAGGTAAATTTTTTACCGTCCCGAAGCTTTCAAATTCTCTCTGCCCTTGCCCTAAAAACTCTGTTTAGTGCAAAATATCAGATAAACTTATTTCCGAAAAAATGTTTGATTCCAAAAGAGGGAGATTTTTGTGTCAGTTAAGGTGGGTGTAATAGGGACAGGCTATCTGGGACAGCACCATGCGAGGATATATTCAGAGATAGAAGATGCAGAACTTATAGCCCTTGTTGATACGGATGAAGAGAGGGCAAAAAGCCTTGCGGCTAAGTATAACTGCAAGGCATATTCTGATTACAAGGATATTATTGATAAGCTTGATGCCGTGAGCATTGTCACGCCTACGGTTTTGCATCACAAAATAGCGATGGATTGCATAAAGGCAGGGAAAGACCTCCTGATAGAAAAGCCGATAACAACGAGCGTGGCTGAAGCGGATGAGCTTATTAGCGAAGCGGGGAAAAAGAACTGTATACTTCAGGTCGGGCATGTTGAAAGATATAATCCGGCTGTGACAGCTGTAGCAGGACTGATAAAAAAACCCAAGTTTCTTGAATCCGAGAGGGTATCGCCTTTTACCGGCAGGAGCACTGATATAGATATAACGCTGGATCTTATGATACATGACATAGATATTATGCTCGGGTTTGCGGCTTCTCCTGTGAAGGAGATACGCGCGCGAGGAGCAAGCGTGCTCACTGACAAGATAGATGTTGCAAAGGTCTGGCTTGAATTTGAGAACGGGTGCGCAGCCATTGCAACTGCAAGCCGGCTGTCGCCTGAAAAACAGAGGAGGCTTAAGATCTTTCAGGAAGACTCATTCATTTATATTGATTATCAGAACCATGAGGTGAGGGTTTACTCTAAAAAAGGAGACAGTCTATCTTCTGATATAATACAGCCCGATAAGAAAGAGCCGCTTAAGGAAGAGCTTATTGATTTCATCAGGTGCGTAAGGGAGCGGAAAAAGCCGATGGTTTCGGGAACAGAGGGCAGAAATGCGCTGAAGGTAGCGCTTGATATAACTGAAAAAATTAAAAGTTTAAAATGAAAAATTCAAAATTACGGGGTGATATTTAATGGTTCCGATGATAGACCTGAAAAAAGAATTTGCCGAGATTAAAGGAGAGGTCCTTGACATGCTCACAGAGATACTGGAGAGTTCGCAGTATATCCTCGGCCCAAAGGTTGCCGAACTTGAAAAGAAGATTGCGGATTATCACAGCGTCTCTTCCGCTATAGGCGTTGCCTCAGGCACGGACGCGCTTCATCTTAGCATTGACGCACTCGGCATAGGAGAAGGGGATGAAGTTATTACAACGCCGTTCACTTTTTTTGCTACTGCCGAGGCCATACTCTACACAGGCGCAATTCCCGTATTCGTTGACATAGAGCCTGAGACGCTGAATATAGATGTGAACCTGATAGAAAAAAAAATTACTTCAAGGACAAAGGCTATTATCCCTGTGCATATATTCGGGCATCCCGCTGATATGGATGCGATTCAGAAAATAGCAAAGAAGCATAACCTCAAGATAATTGAAGACTGCGCACAGGCTTTCGGCGGGGCAATCAGGGATAAGAAAGCCGGAAGTTTCGGAGATGCCGGTTGTTTCAGTTTTTATCCGAGCAAAAATCTCGGCGCTTACGGTGACGGGGGCATAGTAACGATTAATGATTTAGCTGTTGCCGACAATATAAAGAAACTCAGGAATCACGGTTCCAAAGGCGCATATAAACATGAAACAATCGGATTCAACAGCAGGCTGGATGAAATACAGGCCGGGATATTGCTCGTGAAGTTTAAACGGATTGATGAATACAACAGGAAGAGAAGGCAGAAGGCCGCTCTTTATACAAAACTTCTGTCAGGCGCTGTAAAATGCCCTGTGGAAAAAGAGGGGTTCTATCACGTGTATCACCAGTATACGATTATGACTCCCAAGAGAGACTTTATTCAGGAAAAATTAAAGGCTGCCGGCGTATCATCTGTTGTTTATTACCCTATCTCGCTTCACCTGCAGGAGGCTTTAAGATTTCTTGGCCATAAGGAAGGTGATTTCCCTGTTACTGAAAAGGCTGCCGGAGAAGTCCTTTCCCTGCCGATGTATCCCGGGCTTGAGGAAGAGACGATAAAAAGAATAGCTGAGACAATAAAGGGCATTGTTTAAGATGCAAGATTCAAGATACAAGATTCAGAATAAAAAATCATGCATCGTGCATCATGCATCATGAATCGTGTATCGGAGACAAGCTATGAATACTGTCATGATAGTTACAGGCGAGAGTTCGGGCGAGTTATACGGTTCACTTCTCGCAAAGGCATTAAAAACAAAATGCCCCGATATGCGCCTAATAGGAATAGGCGGAGAGAGGATGCAGGCCGCCGGCGTGGAAATGGTGGCCGGTATAGCGAGTTCATTCGGCATCTCAGAGGCAATTTCTGCTTACAAGGCAGTCAAGGCGACATTTAAAAAAGCCGTGGATGCCATAGATAGACTTTCTCCGCGCGTAGTTGTTCTGATAGATTATCCTGATTTTAATATCAGACTGGCTAAGGTTGCAAAAAAGAAAGGCATAAAGGTTCTGTATTACGTAAGCCCGCAGGTCTGGGCCTGGCGCAAAGGCAGGGTAAAGACAATCGCAGAGGTGTCGGACAGAATTGCAGTGATACTGCCGTTTGAAGAAAAGATTTACAAAGGCACAGGTGTTCAGTGCGAATTTGTGGGGCATCCTGTGCTTGAAGAGATAGAATCCTTAAGAAAAGACAAGTCTGCGTTAAGGATATCTCTGGGGTTGGATTCTGAAAGGCCGGTTCTTGCGCTTCTTCCGGGAAGCAGGCCGCATGAGCTTAAAAATCTTCTTCCTGTGATGCTAAATGTAGTAAAAAAGTTTAAGGCGGAATTCCCTGCTTATAACTATCAATTCGTAATGCCGGTTGCCCCTAATGTGGATATTGAAAAATACAGGGACTATATGGGAAGGCTTGAAGACGAAGGCGTAAAGGTAAAAAAGGAAAATGCCGTAAATGTGCTTTCAGTTTCTGATCTTGGGGTAATCGCTTCCGGCACGGCAACATTGCAATCCGCATTCCTTGAAACTCCGATGGTCGTCATATACAAAGTTTCGCCTTTTTCGTATTCCATCGGGAAATTAATAATTAATGTAAAATATATATCGCTTATAAATGTAATTTCAGGAGCGGCGGTTGTGAAAGAACTGCTTCAGTCAGAGGCGAATGCAAAGAACATAATAAGCGAGCTAAAAAAGATAATGCTGGATAAAGATTACAGGGAACGGATGATAGGCCAATTCAGGATAGCCAGAGATATGTTTGCAGGCAAACAGCCTTCAATGAGAGTGGCTGAAATGATATGTGAGATGATGGCATGAAAGACATCAGAAAAATTTTAAACCTCGCAAGGCCTTATTGGGGCAGGATAGCAGTCGCAGGAATAGGCAGTCTTGTCATATCAGGCATGAACGGGTTTCTTGCATGGCTTGCAAAACCGGCGGTTGACAAAATATTCGTGGATAAGAAAGCGGAATACCTTCCGCTTATTGCACTTGGCGTACTTGTTGCGTATTCGGTGCGGGGGATTTTTTCTTTTTTCCAGTCTTACCTTATGAGGTCTGCAGGCTCAAAAATAGTCAGGGATATAAGGAACAATTTGTATCATCATATAACATTTCTTCCAATGACTTTTTTCAGCAAGGACTCTACCGGCGCAATGATATCAAGGATAGTAAATGATGCAGGTTCAATCCAGGGGCTGCTTGCTTACACGGTTAAAGACCTGTTTGTTGAGACCTGCACGATAATTGTGCTTATCAGCGTTGCCATGTACATGAGGTGGGACCTGACATTAATAGCAGTCGTTATCCTGCCATTGGCGCTCTACGCTGTTTCAAGGCTCGGCAAGAGGCTTAAAAAAGTCAGCATGAGGGTTCAGGAAAAGATATCCAGAATTACGGAAATACTGTCAGAAAGTTTTTCCGGGATAAAGATAATAAAATCATTCAACAGGGAAGAGGAAGAGATAGCGCGCTTTAAAAGAAACAATCAGGATTATTACAGGGACCTCATGAGGTCTACAAGGATAATTGAAGCGACGTCCCTGATGATGGATATTGTTGCCGGGGTTGGAATCGCATTTGTAATATGGTACGGCGGAAGGCTTGTTGTG
>QZJQ01000051.1 GCA_003599795.1 Nitrospiraceae bacterium | reverse complement strand
AGCTTTGACAATCTGGAAATATTCAAAGAAGTCTCAGAGTTAATCCATCTCAAAGACAAAGGCTATAAGCTAATCGGCGTCAGCAACCAATCCGGCATTGCACGGGGCATGGTCAGCGAGGCCTTCACAAGAGAGGTAAACGGCATTTTTATTGAGCAATACGGGTTTGACGATTTTTATTATTGCCCGCATCACCCTGATGAACATTGTCCGTGCAGAAAACCGGAGCCTGAAATGATTCTGAGGGCCAGGGCCGAACACAGCATTGACCTTAAACAATCTTATGTAATCGGAGACAAAGAGCTTGATATGCTTCTTGCAAAATCAGCGGGCGCAAAAGGTATTCTTGTCCTGACAGGACAGGGGGCTGAATCAGCCAATGCGGATTATGTTGCAAAGGACCTGAGCGAAGCAGTAAAATGGATTCTCGGCAATCCCTGAAAATCAAGGAGGTTTTTATGATAAACATAGCAGTCGCCGGAGCCGCTGGAAGAATGGGAAGCAGGATTGCGGCTCTTTCAAAAGAGTATTCCGAACTGATACTTGCAGGGGCATTTGAGAAGAAGGGCCATTCTGCAACAGGAAAAGACATCGGGATAATCGCAGGTATAGGTGAAACAGGCGTGAAGCTCTCAGACAGCCTTGGAAGTGTCATTGACAATGCAAATGTAATAATTGATTTTACATCCCCTGCCTCCACAATGGAGAACCTCAGGCTTGCATCAACAAAAGGGAAGGCAATGGTCATAGGCACAACAGGACTGTCAAAAGATGATATAAGGGAAATTGAAATCCTGTCAAAAAAAATCCCGTGCGTAGTGGCGTCCAATATGAGCACAGGCGTAAACCTGCTTTTGAAAATATTGCAGGATGTGGCAAGAGTCTTGGGCGATGAGTATGACATAGAGATTGTTGAGTCGCATCACAGGCTAAAAAAAGACGCTCCAAGCGGAACCGCTTTAAAGATGGCACAGGTTATCGCTGATGCCGTAAACAGGAATCTTGATGAAGTGGCGGTTTACGCGCGGAAGGGGATTATAGGCGAAAGAACGAAGAAAGAGATCGGCATACAGACAATACGCGCCGGCGACATTGTAGGAGAGCACACTGTCATGTTCGGAGGCCTCGGAGAGAGAATAGAAATAACGCACAAGGCATCAAGCAGGGACACATTTGCACGGGGCGCACTAAAGGCTGCCATATGGGTTTCAGGAAAAAAGGCAGGGCTTTACGACATGCAGGACGTGCTGGGATTGAAATGACAATACTATGCTTAGGGAGAAGAGATATGGTATTTGAGCGGTTTTTTTTGCCGATAGTCCTACAGCAAAATATAAAATATCAAGAGGCAAAATCCTCATCTTTTCTCATACTGCTACCATAATGAGGGCCGGTTTTTATCAGTTTGCTCCAAGATTCGGAGATATAAAATATAATCTCCAGAAGGTTCTTGATGCTGCCGCATCCGTAGAAACAGACCTGTTGGTTCTTCCTGAACTATTTAACACAGGTTATCAGTTCACCTCAGAAGATGAGGCAAAATCACTTTCTGAAAAAATCCCGTCAGGCTGCACTACAGACGCCCTAATCAAACTATCGGCAAAGAAAAAGGTTTATATAGTCGCAGGTATTGCCGAGAACCATGAAGGAAAGACATACAATTCAGCAGTACTTACAGGTCCGGACGGATTAATCGGCGTTTACAGAAAGACGCACCTCTTCTATGAAGAAAAACTCTGGTTTTCTCAGGGCGACACAGGTTTTAAAGTATGGCAAACTCCTCTGGGGAATATCGGCATAATGATTTGTTTTGACTGGTTCTTTCCGGAAGCAGCGCGCACGCTTGCGTTAAGAGGAGCTGACATCATTGCCCATCCTTCAAATCTTATTCTCCCGCACTGCCCTGATGCAATGGTGACAAGATGCATTGAAAACAGGGTATTCGCCGTGACTGCAAACAGAACCGGCAGCGAACAAAGAGGAGACAAAGAGAGGCTCACATTTATAGGCAAAAGCCAGATTATCTCCCCGGCAGGAAAAATACTCCGAAGGGCCTCGGAAGATAAGGACGAAATCGCTGTTGCCGAGATAAATATTAATGAGGCAAGGAACAAGAATCTGAACTCCATGAATGACCTGTTTGGCGACAGGAAAAAAGAGTTCTATGAATAAACGCATCTCTGTTATAATCCCCAACTACAATGGTAGCTCCACCATCGGCAAGTGCCTTGAGACTTTATTTTCCTCGGATTATGATAATTTTGAAGTTATAGTTACCGATGACTGCTCAATTGATAATTCAGCGGAGATAATAAAAAAATTTCCGTGCAAACTGATTCCCTTAGACAAGCACTCCGGAGCATCAAAGGCAAGAAATGCCGGCGCAGAGAACAGCGCCGGAGACATTTTGTTTTTCATAGATGCCGACTGCCTGATCCGGAGCGATACGCTAACGAAGGTAAATAAAGCATTTTCAGTCACAGACAATGCAATAATCGGAGGCACTTATTCTGCTATTCCATACGACAAGGATTTTTTCAGCACATTTCAGTCCGTATTCATAAACTACTCTGAAACTAAGAAAGAGCCTCCTGATTATATACCAACGCATGCAATGGCCGTTGCCAGAGATATTTTTATGAAAAGCAAAGGATTTAAGGAAGACTTTCTTCCTATTCTTGAGGATGTTGAATTCAGCCACAGGCTCAGGAAGACGGGCCATAAACTTACAATGAATTCGGAAATACTGGTCCGGCACATATTCAATTTCACATTGATAAAATCATTGCAAAACGCGTTTAGAAAATCAAAGTATTGGACAGTCTATTCGCTTAAAAATAAAGATTTACTGGCAGATTCAGGCACCGCGTCTTACGAGCTGAAGATTAATGTTGCAACCTTTTATTTGAACGCATTGATGGCAATATTTTCTCTTTATTTAAAAAATATGGGGATCCTTATCTCGGTCTTTTTGATATATGCCGTTAACTTGGCTGTAAGCAGGGGATTGATAAGGGCATTTTATAAGGCAAAAGGCTCGGTGTTTGCCATTTTTGCAACGCTTTATTACACGCTGATTTATCCTCTTCCGGTAGGCGCTGGCGCAATTTCGGGGATTGTGAAATATATTAAGAGATAAACGCTATGTTTACACCTTTCAGACATATTAACTCAGTCGCCCTAAAGACAAGGCCTATCCATCTCACTTTTTTTGTCACGCGTAAATGCAATTCAAGATGCCCGTTCTGTTTTTATCTTAAGAGCGCTGAAAGCAGGGTCACCGCAGAGGAATTATCTCTGGACGAAATACAAAAAGTCTCTAAATCTTTTGGCAGCCTGCTCTGGCTCGCATTTTCAGGAGGCGAGATATACCTTAGGGACGACCTCGCTGAGATAAGCAACGTTTTTTATAAAAATAATAAGCCTGCAATTATGCTTTACCCGACAAACGGGCTTCTTCCTGAATTAATACATGAAAGGACAGAAGAGATTTTAAAACACTGCAAAAAAAGCGTGATAGCCGTAAAACTTTCAATTGACGGCTTGAATGAAGCGCATGACAAACTCCGCAATACACCCGGCAGTTTTGATAAGACCATGAAGACTTACAGCCTGCTTGAAAAACTCCTCGAAAAATATCCTAACTTTGAGCTTGGAGTAAATACTGTTTTCTGCTCAGAAAATCAGGATTCTATGGATAGGATAATAGATTTTGTGAGTGGGCTTAAAAATATAAAGACGCATACCATTTCTCTGATACGCGGCAGCCTTGAAGATGAGAGCTACAAAAAAGTAGATTACAAAAAATATCTCCATGCAATAAAAAGGCTTGAGGAAAACCTTAAAAATAGAACCTCAGCTACCTACCGCTTCAAAGGCGCGCGCATCAAAGCCGCTCAGGACATTCTCCAGCGCAACTTGATACACCGTACTTTGCTTGAGCAAAAAAGAATGAACCCGTGCTATGCAGGGAAGTTAAACCTTGTACTGACAGAGAGCGGAGATGTGTATCCCTGCGAAATTCTTACGGAAAATATGGGGAATGTGCGGGATTATGAATATGACATCAAAAAAATATTACGCACGGATAATGCAAAAAAAATACTTGCCTCAATTCAGGACAACAAATGCTACTGCACGCACGAATGCTACTTTATGACAAATATCCTGTTTAATCCAAAACTCTATCCCAAACTTGCTAAGGAATACCTGCAACTGAAATCTTAGTCACGCTGTTCTTTATTTTTCTTTTCCGACAATGGCAGACAGATAAACAAGGAGTTCCTTTATCCCTTTGCCTGTTGCTGCTGACACAGGGAAAAACTCAATTTTTTTTGACTTGCAATGTTTGGAGAGCTTTCTGAGCCTCTTCTTATCTATGGCAATATCTGTCTTTGTTCCGACAACTGCCTGCGGCTTCTTTAAGAGCTTAGAACTATAAAGCTCAAGCTCTTTGTTTATTTTTTTTAAGTCTTCCACGGGGTCGGTTTCAGGCATATCAGAGGCGTCAACAAGATGAAGCAGCAAGGAGGTGCGCTCAACGTGCCTTAAAAACTGAAACCCTAATCCGGCGCCTTTGTGCGCTCCTTCTATGAGTCCGGGAATGTCTGCAACAACAAAACTCCTCAAATCCTTGAGTTTCACAACTCCGAGATTGGGCGTAAGGGTCGTAAACGGATAATCCGCAATCTTCGGCCTTGCAGATGATATTACGGATATGAGGGTTGATTTGCCTGCGTTGGGAAGCCCTATCAAGCCGACATCAGCCAGAAGTTTTAACTCAATAACAAGATTTTTTTCTTCGCCTTCTTCTCCGGGCTGTGCGAATTTTGGGGCCTGCCTTGTCGGAGTTGCAAAGTGGGCATTCCCCTGCCCGCCCCTGCCAGCTTTTGCTATTATGATTTCTGCGCCTTCGCTGTCAAGGTCTGCGAGCACTTCTTCTGTATCCGCATCTTTTATAACAGTGCCTACAGGCACGGGAATAATCCTGTCTTCGCCGTCTTTGCCGTGCATCTTCTTGCCCATGCCGTGCTGGCCTCTTTTTGCTCTATATTCTCTCTGATATCTGAGGTCAAGGAGAGTATTCAGTTCCCTGCTTGCCTTGAAGATGATATGCCCTCCCCTTCCGCCGTCTCCGCCGCTCGGGCCTCCTTTTGGGACATATTTCTCTCTACGGAATGCAACACATCCCCTTCCGCCGTCTCCGGCCTTAACATATATTTTCGCATAATCAACAAATTGCATGGTATTATCGTAACATTTTCTATTTGGGATTGTTATTGTGAGTGTCAATGAGACAAACGTTGAAACTTGTCCCTGGTATAGCTATTACGTAACAGGCTAAATCTTCTGAGCGAAATACATCAATAGCAGCCTTTGAAATATCTCTCTGCTATTTTTAACTTCTCGTCTGAGCCAATCCAAACCCCTCATGCAGAACCCGCACTGCAAGCTCCGTATATTTGGCGTCTATAACACAGGAGACTTTTATCTCCGACGTGCTTATCATCATTATATTCACATTGTGCCTTGAGAGTGTTTCAAACATCTGTGCGGCAACGCCTGAATGCGTCCTCATGCCTACGCCAACAATGGATATCTTAGCGATATCATCCTTCATGTCAACGCCCTTTGCTCTGAGTTCTTTGGCTATTCCTTCTGTCATCTTCAATGCCTTCTTTGCGTCTGTTTTTGGAATTGTGAATGATATGTCTGCCGCTTTTCCGTCACTGCTCACGTTTTGGACGATTATATCAACGACTATGCCGGCATCCGCAATTCCCTTAAAAAGTTTTGCGGCTATGCCCGGCTTATCAGGCACTCCGGTTACGGTAATCTTTGCCTGGTTCTTGTCATAAGCAACTCCTGATACAACGACTTTCTCCATATCCTCATCCTCCTTGGTAACAAGCGTCCCCTGATTATCATTAAAGCTTGACCTCACAACAACAGGCACTTCGTATTTCATGGCAAATTCAACAGACCTCGTCTGAAGCACCTTTGCGCCGAGGCTTGCAAGCTCAAGCATCTCTTCATAGGAAATCTTGTCCAGCTTTCTTGCCTCCGGAACAATATTGGGGTCTGTAGTATAAACACCGTCTACATCCGTGTATATCTCGCATATGTCGGCATTCAGCGCCGAGGCTATCGCAACTGCAGAGAGGTCGGAGCCTCCCCGCCCAAGCGTCGTAACATCAGAGCCGCTTTCTGTTATGCCCTGAAAGCCGGCCACAACAATTATATATCCTTCATCTAATGCCTTCTTTGCTCTTTCTCCGGCTATTTTTTCTATCTTTGCCTTTGTATGCATATCATCTGTTATTATCCCCATCTGCCTTCCGGTAAACGCCATTGCCTTATAACCAAGCTCCTCTATTGCTATGGCTGTAAGAGCGCAGGTAACTCGTTCCCCTGATGAAAGCATAAGATCCATTTCTCTTTCTCTCGGAGCGGATGAAACCTGATGTGCAAGATTTATCAGCTTGTCTGTTTCTCCAGCCATCGCAGAGACAACAACCGCAACCTTATGGCCTTCTTTGGCGGTCTTCACAACGCGCTTGGCAACAGCCTTAATCCTTTCAACATTAGCAACGGACGTCCCGCCGTATTTCTGGACAATAAGCATTAAATTTCTAACCTCCTAACGAATGAGCAATCATGTTTAACTCGCATTTTCAGAGAAATTCCAAAAGGGGGACATTAGTCCCTCTTTTGCCCAATAAAATAATCCATCAGCTTATATCCCTCTTCAAAAACCCTTATATCTTTCCTTTTCAGGATTGATTCATCAAAAGCAGCGCCCTCGTTGTTTTGTTTTTGTTTGCTGTCATAGATAACAAACGGAACCGGTTCAGCCGTATGCGTCCTCAGCTCTACCGGCGTAGGATGGTCAGGCATCAGCAGAATCCTGAATTCTTCAAAGGATTTTATACCCCGCATAACTGTGCCCACAACAAGCGCATCAAAATCCTCTATGGCCTTTATCTTGTTCTTATAGTTTCCTGAATGCCCTGCTTCATCAGGCGCCTCAACGTGTATGTACACAAAATCAACCTCTTTAAGCGCAGTCAGCGCCGCCTCTGCCTTGCCAACGTAATTAGTGTCAAGCCAGCCTGTAACGCCCGGCACCTGAAGTATCTTAAATCCGGCATAGATGCCAAGCCCTTTTGTAAGGTCCACAGCAGAAACCATTGCGCCTTCAACGGAATATTTCTCTCTGAATCTTGACAGCCCCGGTTTTTTCCCCTGCCCCCATAGCCATATGCTGTTTGCAGGGTTTTTCCCCTTACTTATGCGCTCTTTGTTTATTTGATGCCCCTCAAGCACATCCACAGAGTCAATCATTAATTCCCTGAGCGTTTCCTCGCCAGAACCAACAGGAAGATAATCTGAAATATCCCTTCCCATTATGTCGTGCGGCGGAGTGCATTCAGCGCTTGACTTGCCGTCTGACCATACCATCAGGTGCCTGTAACTTATGCCTCTGTAAAATTTTATCTGCGGGGTGCTGAGTCCCTTGTTTATATCATTGATGAGTACTCCCGCTTCTTCAGTTGAGATATGGCCTCCGCTGTAATCCTCCATTACTGCCTGTGTCTTATCTTTATTAAACTTCAGAGTTACAAGGTTGCACCTGTAGGCAACATCTGTGTCTTTGAGCTCTACACCGATGCTTGCAGCCTCAAGAGACGCCCTGCCTGTATAAAATTTTCTTGGGTCGTAACCGAGCACGCTCAGATTAGCAACATCAGAGCCGGGATGAAAACCCTCCGGCACGGTCCTGACCCTGCCGATTATTCCTTCGCAGGCAAGCTTGTCCATATTCGGGGTAAAGGCCTCCTGCAAGGGGGTTTTGCCGCCAAGCTCATTTAACGGCCTGTCTGCCATGCCGTCGCCTATGATTACAACGTATTTCATTAGATTATTCTTTCTATTATCTTCTCTACCTCGCCTATTTCTGCCTTAACCTTTATAGGTTCTTTTGATACCCTGAAAACAATATCAGGGTCCTTAAGCCCATGCCCGGTAAGGGTGCAAACAACAGAATCTCCGGATTTAAAATATCCTTCTTTGTGCAGTTTCATCACGCCTGCCAGTGATGCCGCGGACGCCGGCTCGCAGAATATGCCTTCCGTTGATGCCACAAGGTTATAAGCCTTTAATATTTCTTCGTCGGTAACAGCCTCAATCCTTCCGCCTGATTCATCCCTTGCATCTGTTGCGCCCTTCCAGCTTGCGGGATTGCCGATTCTTATGGCTGTTGCTATAGTCTCAGGCCTTTCTATGGGATGTCCCTTAACAATCGGAGCGGCTCCTGATGCCTGAAAACCGAGCATCACAGGCAATGAGCTCTTTTGTGCCTTTCCCCGCCTGTGATATTCCCTGTATCCCTTCCAGTATGCAGTTATATTTCCAGCATTGCCTACAGGCAGCGCGTGATACTTCGGTGAAAAACCAAGCTGGTCGCAAATCTCAAATGACGCTGTCTTCTGCCCTTCAAGCCTGAACGGATTTATTGAGTTAACAAGCGTTATCGGGTATCTCTCTATAAGCTCTTTGACAATGTTCAATGCATCATCAAAATTTCCTTCAATCTGAATTACATGCGCGCCGTGAACGAGCGCCTGAGAAAGCTTGCCAAGGGCAATCTTGCCCTGCGGAATAAGCACCACTGATTTTATCCCTGCGCGCGCAGCATAGGCAGCGGCAGAAGCAGACGTATTACCCGTTGATGCGCATATTACTGCCTTTGAGCCGGACTCAATGGCCTTTGATAAGGCAAGGGTCATACCCCTGTCTTTGAAAGACCCTGTAGGGTTAGCGCCCTCAAATTTAAAATAAAGTTCAAGGTCAATGCCTCTCTTATTTATGTTTACTGCCCTTATAAGAGGCGTATTTCCTTCATTAAGCGTAACAACAGGCGTTTCATTGCTTACAGGAAGAAACTCCCTGTATTCTTCTACTATGCCTCTCCAAAAGCTCTTCCGACTTTTACATTCTCCTATTTCCATAAATCTCCATTTTACTCAATTATGTCTCCCTCTACAAGCTCAACATCCACTCCCTGTTCCTTGAGATATTTTATGCCTTTCTCAAGGTTTTCCTCTTTCCCCTCAAGTTCAAGAACCATCTCGCCGACTGTCTCAGTAACTCTGGCCCTTCTGATATTAGGCATAACGTCATACTCCTTAGCCATTGTAAATATGACTGGCTCTTTTATGAGTCGCTGCGGAAATGTCAGCTTAACCCTCTTTTTCATATAACCTCCGTTTTTACTTCGTTATTGCGATGTGCGTTATGGGGTTTATAGCGTTAATATATTTCTTTTTTCGCTATAACGCTTAACGCTATACGCATTTTCTCCTCCTGCGATAGCAGGCACTATGGAAACCTCATCGCCGTCTTTGACAACTGTTGCTTCTGCCTGAAGAAACCTGATGTCTTCCTCGTTAACATAGACATTGACAAATCTCCTTACCTTGCCGCCCTCGGATATTCTTTCAGCTATGCCCGGAAATTTCTTGTCCAATTCTGTGACAAGATTTATGATTGTGCCGGGGGCTCCGTCCACCTCTTCCTTACCCTGAGTCAATCTTTGCAGCGGAGTAGGAATTTTAACTTTAACAGCCATCTCTTCACCTCCAGTTTTCTATGGTGAATCGGTTAATCGCAAAAACCAATTCTCCCCGTTAGAGATTCATCTCTATGGGTTCGCCTATTTACCTATCTTTTTAAGTATTTCCTCAAATGCCGCAAGATTGGGCTTTATATGATGCATCTCTGCGGTCTGCCCTGTAAGCGCCTCCTGCGTCTTAAGCCCGTTGCCTGTAATGCAGATAACAGTAATCTCATCCCTGCCTATTTTCCCTGACTCAATAAGTTTCTTTGTGCACGCTACAGTAACGCCGCCTGCTGTCTCTGCAAAAATGCCCTCTGTCTTAGCAAGAAGTTTTATGCCGTCTATTATCTCCTTATCAGAGACATCCTCACCGTATCCTCCGGTTTCTTTTACGACCTGACGCGCATAAAACCCGTCTGCCGGGTTGCCGATTGCAAGAGACTTTGCAACTGTATCGGGCTTCACAGGCCTTATCACGTCTGTGCCCTGTTTTATTGCAGCGACTATCGGAGAACATCCTGTTGCCTGAGCTGCAAAAACCTTTGTATCAAGTTTCTTCAACAGCCCTATCTTCTTAAATTCCTTAAATGACTTCCACACCTTTGTCAATAATGAACCGCTCGCGCACGGCACAACCACATTATCAGGCGCCCTCCAGTCTAATTGCTCTATAATCTCAAAACCCTGTGTCTTTGAGCCTTCAGCATAAAACGGCCTGATGTTTATATTCACAAACGCCCACTTATATTTATTGGCAATCTCGCTGCAGAGCCTGTTAACCTCATCGTAATTTCCGTCAACTGCGACAAGATTAGGCTCATACACCAATGATGCGACAATCTTGCTCGCCTCAAGTGTTGCGGGTATAAAGACAAACCTTTTGAACCCTGCCTTTGCGCCATGAGCTGATACGGAGTGAGCAAGATTCCCGGTAGATGCGCACGCAACTGTATCAAACCCGAACTCCTTTGCCTTTGTGAGGGCAACTGCTACAACCCTGTCCTTAAACGAAAGAGTCGGATGTGCAACTGTATCATCCTTTACGTATAATTCACTGACGCCGAATTCCTTTGCAAGATTATCTGCTTTTATCAAAGGCGTAAACCCGGACTCCAGTCCCACCTGCGGCTCGCCGTCTATGGGAAGGAGCTCTTTATACCGCCAGAGATTTTCCTCCCTGCTCTTTATGGCCTTCTTTGTCAGCACTTTTTTTATCTTTTTGTAGTCATAGACAACTTCCAGCGGGCCGAAACAGAATTCACAGACATATATAGGATCAACAGGATATTCCCTGCCGCATTCTCTGCACTTAAGACCGCTCACATATCCCATAGACACCTCCCGAAATCGTATTGAAAAAGAAGTAGTATTTTACTCTAAAATGAAACAAAAATTAAAGAGAGCTTCCATGGTTGGCTATTTCACGGAAATCCGGACTTCTTTTATCGCGCCTTCCCTTATCAAAAACCCTTTTACAACAGGTTCCTGCTCCATAAGACTGACTATCACATAAACACAATCGTCATAAAATGCAAGGCTCACATCTTTTGCCGATGGGTATGCAGGCGATGACGGATGGGAATGGAATATTGCCGACATTGAGAGATTATTCTCCCGCATGTCTTTCATGACCTTAAACTGTTCTTTGGAGTCCATGAAATAACTTACTGAAGACTTTTCAATATTAGACATTTTGTAAACCTTAGAAACCTCATTGCCCTTCCCTGCCAGAATACCGCACGCCTCATTCGGATATGCCTCTTTGCAATGGGCAATCATCTCGTCAAAAATGTGTTTTGGAATAGTCAGGTAGTTTACGACAGCCATTTTTTCATGCGGTCTTTTGCTTCGATGTGAGAAATCTTTTGTCCCGAATCGGCTTGTTGAATTCCTTTTTCAACCTTATAGAGAAAATACAGTTTTCCAAGAGTATCTTCAAAAGTAATGTCCTGAGGAAGTTCTTCAATAGCCTTCAAAACTTTCTCTTTGACGGTAGCCTCTGCCATATTGACACCTCCACAACATCTTTTAATCTCAGCTAATCTTATCATGAAATAAAGAATTGTCGCAATTGGCAGATAGATTCTTCTTGACTCAACTCTTTAATTTGCCCTAAAGTATCAAAAAAAGACGCGGGCAATATAAGAGAGAATGTTACACATACATGAAAAAATAAATAGTCATCGACTAAGCATCGGCTGCTTGTCTGGTATATTAAGAAGGGAGTTGATATGAATAAGAAGATATCCTTTTTCTTTTCGATCATTTTTATAGCAGTAATAATCTCACACGCTTTTGCCGAGAATGAAAGTCGAGATAATTTATATAGAAATGATGAATACCAATTTAGAATAAAATTCCCAGTTGGATGGAAAATTAAAGAGGGCGATGGCAAACGCATTGTTAAAAAAGCTGTTGATACCAAAAATTTAAGTTCTCTCATTATTTCAGCTGCAAAACTTCCAGGGAATATTGACATTAAGGATTTTTCTCAAAAAGAATTGGATGAATTTTTAAGAGATTCTATAGAAGAGATTAAGTCGAAATATTCGGATGTCAAAATCATTGAGCAAGGAATTAGATATCTAGATAATAAAAAGGCAGCTTACTTAAAATACTCATTCTCATATAAAACCTTAGATAAAACAATTAATTTAGTAACAGTCCAATATACTACCCTTTATAAGGGCAAATATTACTCTATTGGAGGCGGCGCTCCCGTCCCTATATTTAATGCCCAAGAAGGCATTATTAATAAATCAATTGCGTCATTTGTTTTTGAAGTCCATCATGATGTGGAAAGTCTTTCAAAAAATGAGCTTATTACCTATCGAGATGATACATATAAATTTTTTTTTCAATATCCAAAGACATGGACAGCAGTGCCGTCCACTCATAAAGGCACAAGAATTAAGATAGTGAATGAGTACGGTTCAGGCGATGCCGATTGCGGTGTTAATGTTCAATTTGATGCGTCTTTAAAAAATGTTACGCCTAAAGACGTTATCGCTACAATATCAAATCCACAAATTTTACAAAAAGCTATGAGAACAGCTATACCTGATGCAACTATAGTCAAAAGCGGAAGAACATATCTAAGCAATCAGGAAGCATTTTATGCGATTACTAAATTCACATTTCGTAGTTTTGACGTGGAAGTACCAATGAAAATGATTCAAATGCAAACTGCAAAGAGTGGCTATGTCTATACATTCTCCTGCAGAACATCCTCAGAGCGTTTCGATGAGATGATCCCTATTTTTCAGTTAATATCTGCGGGCTTTGTTATCAAACCCTAATACATGTACAAAAAGCGAGAAATATATTGTTGTGTAATTAATCGCTCCACAGGATGCGGCATAACTACCGCCGCACCTGTGAGTTTCGGCGTTAGCCGCAAAAATTATGAGCGTAATTAAGAGCTGTAACCAATTAGCAAAAATAATAAGGGACGGCAATTATAAAATTGTCGGGATCGATGGTAAAGATGGTGCAGGTAAAAGCACTATAGCTCGAAAAGTTTCATCTGAATTAAAAATACGCCATATCAATTTAGACGACTATGTAGAAAAGCACAGTGGCACATATGTACCAAATATTAAGAATGAAGAACTCCTTGCGGCAATTAACAGCTCAAACAATCCTTTAATCATAGAAGGTGTCTGTTTGTTGGCTATCATGGAAAAATTCAATTTGAAGCCAGACTTATCAGTCTACGTCAAAAAAATGGACCGCTATGGGTTTTGGCATGATAGAGACGAATGTGATTTAGAAGAGGATGTTGACGACTTTATTTTGAAAGAAAAAAAATGCCTTCGTAGCTTTGCTGAATTTGAAGCTCGCCTTGAAGGTGCTCGGATGAGCACAGAGAACATAGAGTTTCCGCTATCTGAAGAAATAATCAAATATCAGGCATACCACGACCTCCTCACCGGGCTGCCCAACCGGGCGCTCTTCACCATCTACCTCGATCTCGAAATCTCCCAGGC
>QZJQ01000062.1 GCA_003599795.1 Nitrospiraceae bacterium | reverse complement strand
CTTGACGTGATAATGCCCAGGATAAACGGCAAAGGGGTTTACGAAGAGGCAAGGAAGCTAAAACCTGACGTAAGGGCTCTTTTTTCAAGCGGTTATCCCGCTGACTTCATACACAGAAAAGGCATACTTGAGGAAGGCCTGAACTTCATATCAAAACCTGCTGCGCCTCATGTGCTTTTGAAGATGATTAGGGAAATGCTGGATAAGAATTCATAAGATGTTTTATAATGAACCCTTCTGAAGATACAAGATGCACGATACAAGATTCAGGATAAAGACCAAAACAACATTAGCTATACATCATGTATCATGGTGATGGAGATTTATGCCGAGGACCTTTAAAGTAGAAAAATACCATACGGATATTGTTTCAAAGGCGACACTGTTCAAGATATTAAAATACCTTGACAGGAAAAACATTGAAACGCCGTTTCTTGTTATTGACAAAGAAAAGGTAAAGGAAAAGGCGTCTCTGATAGGGCAGAACATACGGAACTCCACTGTCTTTTATGCTGTTAAGGCAAATCCGGATATTGAGATAATCAAGCTTGCGAATAAACTTGGCATGGGTTTTGAGATTGCCTCAGAGGGCGAGCTGAAGCTGCTTTCATCCATAGGCGTGGAGACTGAAAGAATCATATCAAGCAATCCGGTAAAGACCTTTAAATTTTTGAAAATGGCGGCGTCATACGGGGTAAATTATTTTGCGTATGATTCTGAGGATGAAGTGGACAAGATGGCGAGATTCCTGCCGGGCTGCAACGTCTATGTCAGGCTTTCAGTGCCTAATGAGGGAAGCGAATGGCCGCTGAGCAAAAAATTCGGAGTAGAGATTGATAAAGCTGCGGAACTGCTCCTTTATGCCAGAGAGAAGGGGCTTAACCCTGTGGGTGTCACCTTTCATGTCGGGTCGCAGTGCACAAATATTTACAACTGGAACAGCGCTTTGGACAAGGCAAGGGCTTTATGGGATATTGCTGAGGAGAGAGGCATAACGCTGAGCCTGTTGAATATCGGAGGAGGGTATCCGATAAAATACACAAAAAATGTTGTTGATGTTGACGCCATTGAGAAAAACATAGACAAGCTCATCCGTGAAAAATTTCCGAGGGATGTAAAAGTAATTATAGAGCCGGGCCGGGCTGTTGTTGGAGACGCAGGCATATTTGTCGCCTCTGTGATTGGCAAGACAAACAGGGGAGATGACAACTGGCTTCATATTGACGTCGGAGTGTTTAACGGCCTGATGGAGAGCGTAGGCGGCATAAAATACAGCTATATTGTTGAAACCTCAAGGCAGGCAAGGCACAAAAAAAAATGGACTGTTGCAGGCCCGAGCTGTGACAGTTTTGATGTTATTGACAAGAATGTAAACCTGCCTGAGCCTGAAACAGGCGGGCTTATTCTTATACTTTCAGGCGGGGCGTATACAATATCCTATGCTTCGGAATTCAACGGGTTTTCAATACCAAAGACTATCTTGATATAGGGGTTGGGGACAGGGGGATGGGGGTTAGTGAGAAGAACTGATCCCCAAACACTAACTGCTAATCCCTGAATTGGAGGGGGAAATGATAAAATTTCATGAAAAAGATCCATATGCGCCTATACAGTATAGTTATGAGGTTGAGAATATCCTCTATAGCGGCAAGAGTAAGTTTCAGGAGATTATGGTTATCCAAAATCCTCATTTCGGCAAGATGCTAATCCTTGACGGCGTAGTGCAGATAACTGAAAGGGATGAGTTTTTCTATCATGAGATGCTTACGCATATCGTGCTTCATGCGCATCCGGCCCCGAAGAAAGTGATTGTTATCGGAGGAGGCGACGGAGGCGCTGTCAGAGAAGTCCTGAAGCATAAGACAGTGGAAAAAGTGTATTTTATTGAGATAGACGAAGAGGTGATAAACGTATCCAGAAAGTTTTTTCCCGCAGTTGCCTGTGATGTTGATGACCCGCGTGTGGAGATAAAATGCATGGACGGAGCTGAATTTATAAAAGGACGGGATGCAGACATTGACGCTGTAATAGTTGATTCAACAGATATAGTCGGTTTTGCCACAAGCCTTTTTACAAAGGAATTTTTTTCATCCATTAAAAATTGCCTGACCAAAGACGGGTTTTACGTGACCCTCTCGGAATCGCTCCATTTTCATAAGGACATTGTCATAGAAGTGCAGGAGACCATGAAGGCGGTGTTCCCTGTGGTTGACATATACACCGCTCCGATTGCGACTTATGCCGGCAACTGGTGGACCTTCTCTGTTGCTTCAAAAGGACTGTCCCCGCGCGATATGAGGAAGAAGTTTGAGATAAATACTAAATACTACAGCGATGAGATTCACCAGCAGGCTTTTCTCCCCAAGGGCATGTATGAGAAGCTGATGCAGAAGAAACTTGAGTGGTAATATGCCTCCCATCTTGACACAGAAAACGCTTTATTGTTAAATTATTAGCACTCTCCTGTTGAGAGTGCTAACCAGCTTGGGGTATCAGATATGCTT
Organism: Nitrospiraceae bacterium; assembly: GCA_003599795.1. Classification (GTDB taxonomy): domain Bacteria; phylum Nitrospirota; class Thermodesulfovibrionia; order Thermodesulfovibrionales; family UBA1546; genus UBA1546. The sequence continues at coordinate 11,249 of QZJQ01000062.1, read as the reverse complement.
GATGAAAGAAACAGAGAAATACTCTGCGCAATAGTGCAGAGCTATATAAATAATCCGGACCCTGTAGGGTCCAGGTTTATCACCAGGAAGTACGCCTTCAGCCTCTCGCCCGCTTCTATAAGAAATATAATGTCTGACCTTGAAGAGATGGGGTTTCTCAGGCAGCCGCACACCTCTGCGGGAAGGGTGCCTACGGATAAAGGCTACAGATTTTATGTGGATTATCTGTGTTCCAATGAACAAAGACATGACGACCGGGCCTTTTTTCATGAGATTACCAGAGAGCTTGAGTCCATTAAAAACGATATAGACATCCTCCTGAGCGAGGCAACCAGGAGGCTTTCCAATTTCTCGCATTACCTCGGGGTTGCTCTTTCTCCAAGGGCAGGTTCATCGACATTTAGCAGTATTAAGCTGCTGAAGCACAGAAGTAACCATGTGGTGACCGTGCTTTTTACGGATGAAGGGCTCGTAAGAAATAAGGTTGTGGATGTGGATTTTGATTTGACGCAGCGCGACCTTAACAGGATAGCATCATACCTTAATTCTGAATTTTACGGTCATACCCTTAACGAGATACGGACAAAAATAGTGAGGGAAATGTCCGAAGAAAAGATATTGTGCGACACCCTTATCTCACGGGCAATGAGGATATGCAGAGAGGCGCTCTCGTCGCCGTCCGGGAATATATTTATTTCAGGATTTACGGAAGTCCTCGGACTGCCTGATTTTTCGGATATTGAAAAAATAAAAGAGATTTCAAGGGCTATGGAGGACAAGCATTTGATTATAAAGCTGCTTGACAGATTTTCAGAATCAGCCGGAGACGAAGTTCAGGTCGTAATAGGCTCTGAAAATTCGCTGGCGGGGATGAAGGGGTTCAGCATTGTGGCCGCAACTTACAAGGAAGGCAGCAGGCCTGTCGGCAGTGTCGGCGTAATCGGCCCGACGCGGATGGATTACTCAAAGACCATAGCTATGGTTGATATAGTTTCAAAGTTCATAACAAAGGTGATAGAGGGGAAATAAGTGAGGAATAAAGCTAAGAAAAAGACAGCGGAAGATATGGCGGTGGATAATTCTCATGCGCCTCAGGCGGAGGAACCTGCCGCAGGCCTTTCGGCAGAGACGCAGGAAAGCGCCGCTTCCCGTGATGACCGGGGAAAATTAGAACGGAATCTTGAAGAGGAGCTCGGGCAGGAAAAGGACAGGTATCTGAGGTTGTATGCTGAATTTGATAATTACAAGAAGCGGGTCGCAAGAGACAAGGAAGAATTAATAAAATACGGCAATGAATCCTTGCTTTATGAACTGCTTCCTGTTATTGATAACCTTGAGATGGCAATGAAGCATTCGTCAAATGATACGGCATCCTCCGCCACTGGCGGATCCGGCGGAGGGGTTGCGCAGGGAGTGGAGATTACCCTTAAGGAATTTCTCAGGGTCATTGATAAATTCGGGCTCTCGCCGATTGAGGCATCAGGCAGGATGTTTGACCCTTCGCTGCATCATGCGATGCTTCAGATAGAGAGGGACGATATTGATGAAAATATGGTTGTGGAAGAATTAAGAAAGGGCTATATGTTAAGAGAGAAGGTATTAAGGCCGTCTTTGGTTGCCGTATCTAAGAAAAAAGCAGTCAGCGAAGAAAAAGAAAATAAAGAAGAAAAAATAGAGGAGGAAGCATAAATGGCAAAGGCAATAGGAATAGACCTTGGCACAACAAATTCTGTTGTTGCAGTTGTTCAAGGCGGAGAGTCTGTAGTTATCCCGAATCAGGAGGGAATGAGAACAACGCCTTCTGTAGTTGCTTTTACAGAAAAGGGCGAAAGGCTTGTGGGACAGATAGCAAAAAGGCAGGCTATCACAAATCCTGAAAACACGATTTTTTCAATCAAGAGGCTGATGGGAAGAAAATACAACACGCCTGAAGTGGAGCATGCGAGAAAAAGGCTCCCTTATAAAATTGTTGAAGCTTCTAACGGAGATGCGCACGTTGAAATCAGAGGCAAGAAGTATTCTCCGCCTGAAATATCGGCAATGATACTTCAGAAACTCAAGCAGGCTGCCGAAGATTATCTCGGAGAAACCGTAAATGACGCTGTTATAACAGTGCCTGCTTATTTTGACGACAGCCAGCGCCAGGCTACGAAGGACGCGGGCAAGATTGCGGGGCTTAATGTCCTGAGGATAATTAACGAACCGACAGCAGCTTCTTTGGCTTACGGCATGGATAAAAAGAAAGAGGAAAAAATCGCTGTTTATGATTTAGGCGGCGGCACGTTTGACGTATCCATTCTTGAAATAGGAGAAGGCGTAATTGAGGTTAAGTCCACAAACGGCGATACATATCTTGGCGGAGATGATTTTGACATCAAGATTATTGACTGGATGGTGGAAGAGTTCAAGAAGGATCAGGGGATTGACCTCAAGCACGATAAGATGGCGCTGCAGAGGCTTAAAGAAGCCGCTGAAAGGGCCAAGATTGAACTTTCAACTGCCATGGATACAGAGATAAACCTTCCGTTTGTTACAGCTGACGCAACAGGCCCAAAACACCTTTTAATGAAACTCTCAAGGGCGAAATTTGAACAGCTGACAGGAGATTTGGTAGAGAATACAACAGGGCCTTGCAAGAATGCGCTTAGCGATGCAAATTTGTCTGCCTCAAATATAGATGAAGTTCTTCTTGTCGGAGGACAGACAAGAGCGCCGAAGGTTCAGCAGACTGTTCAGAGCTTTTTCGGTAAGGAGCCCAATAAGACGGTCAACCCTGACGAGGTTGTCGCTGTCGGAGCGGCAATACAGGGCGCAGTGCTGAAAGGAGACGTCAAAGAGGTTCTTCTGCTTGATGTTACGCCTCTGTCTCTCGGCATTGAAACGCTTGGCGGAATATTCACTAAGATAATTGAAAGGAACACTACAATCCCGACCAAAAAGAGCCAGACTTTCTCAACAGCATCAGACAACCAGCCTGCTGTTACAATCAAGATATGCCAGGGCGAAAGAGAAATGGCGTCGGATAATAAACTGCTTGGAAACTTTGAGCTTATAGGCATTCCGCCTGCGCCGAGAGGAATTCCTCAGATAGAAGTAACTTTTGATATTGACGCAAACGGGATACTTCATGTGTCTGCCAAAGACCTCGGCACAGGAAAAGAACAGTCAATAAGGATAACTGCTTCAAGCGGGCTTAGCGCAGATGAAGTGAAAAAGATGACGCGTGACGCTGAGTCCCATGCAGATGAAGACAAGAAGAAAAAAGATATTGCGCAGGCGCGAAATGAGGCTGATACTCTTATATACAGCGTGGAGAAATCGCTGAAAGAGTATGGAGATAAACTGAGCGAGTCTGAAAAGAAGGATGTTGAAGCCGCACTTGAAAAATGCAAAAAGGCAAAAGATTCAAGCGCTGATGCCGCTGATATAAAGTCCTCTGTTGAAAGCCTTATGAAGGTGTCGCACAAACTTGCAGAGCATATATATAAAGCAGCCGGAGACCAGCAGGCAGCCGGAGCAGGAGCAGGAGCATCAGGCGCAAAACCTTCGGAAGAAGATGTTGTTGAAGCTGAATTTGAGGATGTAGATAAAAAGAAAGAGAGCTAATAGAGGTTTTCAGCGGTCGGCTCTCAGCTTTTAGCTGAAAGCTGATTGCTGACTGCTGACTGCTAATATGAAAGACTACTATGAAATCCTTGGTGTATCAAGAGATGCTTCTGCGGCTGACATAAAAAAAGCCTTCAGGCAGCTTGCTATGAAATGCCATCCGGACAGGAACCCTGACAATAAAGAGTCCGAGGAAAAATTTAAAGAGATAAATGAGGCATACACATGCCTGTCCGACCCTGACAAAAAGTCTAACTATGACAGGTTCGGCACAACTGAGGGTATGGGCGCAGGTTTCAGCCCTTTTGGAGCAGGGTTTGGCGATGTATTTGAGGATCTCTTCGGAGATTTCTTCGGCACCTTTACGGGACAGCGTAGAAGAAGGCCTGCAAAGGGCAATGATTTGAGGTATGACCTTGATATAACGCTCATGGAGGCCGCATTCGGCACAGAGAAAAAGATTGAGGTGCCGAGGTGGGAAAACTGCTCTGATTGCAAAGGCACAGGCGCAGCGCCCGGAAAAGCGCCCGCGACATGCCCTAATTGCAAAGGTTCAGGACAGGTGAGATTCCAGCAGGGTTTTTTCAGCGTATCCAAGACGTGCGGCAAGTGCCATGGCGAAGGCAGAATTATCACAGACCCGTGCAGAGCATGCAAAGGACAGGGAAGGGTTAAAAAGTCCAGAGAGATAAATGTCAGGATTCCTGCAGGTGTTGATGCGGATTCAAGGCTAAGAATGTCAGGAGAAGGAGAACTCGGGCTTTACGGCGGGCCTCCGGGCGACCTGTATATCTTTCTCGGCGTTGAAGAGCATCCGTTTTTTAAGCGGGAGGGCATGACCTTATACTGCAAAGTTCCCGTCTCTTTTCCCCAGGCCGCGCTCGGCGCTGAGATTGAAGTGCCGACCATTGACGGCGTTACGAATTTAAAGATTCCTGCGGGCACTCCCTCGGGCAAGACAATTCATCTTAAGGGCAAGGGAATGCCGAGGCTCGGAAGCCATCAGCGCGGAGATCAGGTTGTGATTGTGAATATAGAAGTCCCGAAACATCTCACGCAGCGCCAGAAGGAACTTCTCGAAGAATTTGCGCGGATTAACGGCGATGAAGTTTCAAAAGGGTTCAAAGAAAAACTGAAGGACTTGTTCGCAGGGACGAAGACGTAGAGTGCGCATTATCCTTTCCAAAGAGCAAATTAAAGGCAACAGGATAACCTTATCCGGTGAAAAGGCGCGATATCTTATATCCGTGCTGAGGTGCAGTGCAGGCGATGAGCTTCAGATCTTTGACGGTGAGGGAAACCTCTATAAATCTAAAATCACAGGGATTGAGAATAAAAAAGTAATAATAGATTTGTTAGAGCGGATTTCGCTCAATGCCGAATCTCCTCTTAACCTGACGCTTGTTCAGGGGATTCTCAAGGGCGAAAAAATGGATTTAGTAATTCAGAAGTCCACAGAACTCGGCATTAAAGAAATAATCCCTGCCATTACTGAGAGAAGTCAGATAAGACAGACAAGAAAAGTTGACAGGTGGAGAAAGATTGCAGAAGAGGCGTCAAAGCAAAGCGGCAGGACAATAGTTCCTGTTGTGCATGAGCCGATAGAATTTAGTTCATGGCTTATAGCTCATAGCTCGCAGCCTATAAAGGGTTTTATCTTCTGGGAAGAAGGCGGGCTGCCTTTAAGAGAAACAATAGAAAAGATGCAAGATACAAGATACAAGATGCATGATACAAGAGAAGATCTTTCTAACCATCCTGAATCGTGCATCATGAATCCTGCATCGCTTTATCTCATAGTCGGCCCTGAAGGCGGATTTTCAAAGGAGGAAGTTAGTCTTTCAGTATCTAAAGGGTTGGTTACTGTGTCTTTGGGGAAGCGCATTCTCCGTGCAGAGACAGCGTCAGTTTCAGCAGTGGCGCTTATTCAGTTTTCACTCGGAGACATTGAATAAAGTTAAAAAATTAGAAGTTAAGAGTTGAAAGTTAGAATTAATTATCCCTGATATATTATTCTTCTTTTTCAACGATAGAGATTATTTTTTCCACAGGGATGGCTATCCAGCCCGACTCGGCCTGAAGGTAAACTTCTGTTTCTCCGATTTCAATAAGCTTGCCTTTGTAGGTAGTCTCCAAGGCTAAAACTTCAACCTCTTTCCCGACAAGATCCTGCATATATCTCCCAGTTAAAAATTAAGAGTTAAGAGTTTAAAGTTAGTATTGAATTTTAAGCTTTTCACTTTTAACTTTCAACCCTTATTAATGGTCTCATAATAATATGGACAACTCCTGCTGTCATTCCCCGACTTGATCGGGGAATCCAGAAACCACTGGATACCCGATTAAGAACTTCGGGCATGACGGACAAAAGATAAAAAATGTCTGTTCTATTTTGAGACCGTTTTTAACTTTTAACTTATTTTTTTAATTTTTTATATATTCTTATCGGCGTTCCTCTGAATGAAAACTTTTCCCTAAGGCATTTTTCGATATATCTTATATAGGATTCTTTTATCCCTGCCGGATAGTTGCTGAAAATTACGAATGCCGGCGGCTCTGTGCCGATCTGGGTCATATAAGGAATCCTTACCTGCCTGCCTTTATACAGAGACAGAGGGATGCCTGAAGTAACGTCCTTTATGAACCTGTTTATCTCAGGTGTCGGTATCCTTTTTTTTCTTTCAGCAATTATTTCATCAATCACAGGAAATATTTTAGTTATCCTTTTCTTTTCCATGCCTGACACTGAAATCATTGGCGCATGATTCAGGAACCACATTTTCCTCAGCAGCTCCGCAGCAATTTTTTTATAGGCAGTTTCCGGCTCGTGCACAAGGTCCCATTTGTTAAGAAGGAATATGGCGCCCTTTGCGCAGCTTTCAACAATGCCGGCAATTTTCTGGTCCTGTTCTGTTATTCCGTCAGAGGCGTCAAGAACGATGAGGGCAATGTCGCATCTCTCTATGCTCCTTATGGCCCTGACCGCTGAAAACCTTTCAATTGAAAATCCGAGCTTGCCTTTTTTCCTTATGCCGGCAGTATCAATTATCAGATATTTATTTTTATAGTATGAACAGACAGAGTCAACGGCATCCCGTGTAGTTCCCGGCAAAGAACTCACTATCATCCTCTTTTTGCCGAGGAGCGCATTTACGAGCGTTGACTTGCCGACATTAGGCCTTCCGACAACAGCAATCCGGGAGTATGCTGATTCCTCTTTGCTTAACTGAGGCAGAAGCGAAGCAATCCGGTCCATGAGTTCTCCGAATTCATAACCTGTGGCGGCTGACACAGGAAGGAGTTCGTCAGCGCCTAAGGCATAGAAATCATAAAGCCTCTCTTCTCTTTTAGGCGCGTCAATCTTATTAACAACCCATAATATCTTTTTGCCTGAAGCCCGTAATGTTTTTGCGAGTTCAATGTCAGCGGGCGTAAGTCCTTCCTTTCCGTCAAGGAGATGTATTATGACGTCTGCCTCTTCAATCGCAAATGCTGCCTGCTCCTTCATCTGCTTTGAGATGTCCTCTGAGGGCTCGGTGTAAAACCCTCCTGTGTCAACAGCGATAAAGGCCTTGTCTTCCCATACAGCTTCCATATAGTTCCTGTCCCTGGTGACGTTGGGCATATCTTCAACAATAGCGGCAGAAGAACCGACCATCCTGTTAAAGAGGGTAGATTTGCCTACATTCGTTCTTCCAACAATAACAACAAAAGGTTTTGTCATAAAAAATTCCTATAGATGAATTTTACACCATGCAGAGTAAAAAATGATGTATAATAATTCAGTTTTGTGCTGACGATGCAGCAGGAGAAATTTATTAGATATACGGATGTCCATGAAATCTAAAATTATTTCAAACGTGAAAAGACTCTTTCAAGCAATGCCTGCCCTCAAACACAAGCAGCAGCTGGAGAGCGTGAATGCAGACCTCCAGTTCAGGCTGGAAGAAGTGAAGGCTGCCAACGAAACTGCCATTAAACTCCTCAAGGGAGTCAAGTCAAAAAATGCAGAGCTTGAAAAAGCGGTTGAAAGACTGCGGATTATAACTAATGTCTGTATGACTGTAGCTTCTACTGTTGATACAGACGAATTACTAAAAAGCATAATAAGCATGACTGCCGAACTTGCGGATGTTAAGAAGGGCACTATTTACCTGAAGCAGTACGGCAAACCCTCGCTGACATTTAATTACACGTATGGCGCGGGGGCGCAGGCTTTCGGCGATATATCATCTGATATCAGTTCTGTGTATAGCGAGTTCATGGCGAGCGGGGATTCTAAGATAATAGACGGAAGAGGCATAGACGTAAAAAAACATTACGGCATTAATAATTCGGCAGTGTGGGTTCCTTTAAAGCTTAAAGGCCTGGTAATAGGGTTTATGCTTCTTGAAGATAAAATTGACGGGACGTTTTTTCTAAAGGATGAGCTTGATTTACTTACCACGCTTTCCAATCAGGTAGTCGTTGCTATAGAAAATGCATGGCTGTATGAAAAAGTAAAGACCAATTATTTTTCAACTATTCACTCGCTTGTTAATGCCCTTGAGGCAAATGACAGATATACGAAGGGCCATTCTGAAAGGGTGAGATACCTTTCTCTTGAGCTGGGCAAGTTTATCGGCCTTGACAACAGAGAGCTTGAGGTTCTTGAACACGCAGCTGTTCTCCATGATATAGGAAAGATAGGGATAGCCACTACAGTTCTGCATAAAGAAGGCACACTGACCGTTGACGAGTATGGAGTCATAAAAACCCATCCGCTGATAGGCGATCAAATTCTCGGGCCCATAAATACGCTTGAGGGCGTAAGGACAACGATACTACAGCACCATGAGAGGTATGACGGCAAAGGCTATCCGCATGGAGTTTCAGGAGAGGAAATCTCTATTATGGCGAGAATACTGTCTGTTATTGATTCTTTTGACGCAATGATAACAGAAAGGCCTTACAGGAAAGTGCTTTCTCAGTCTAAGGCAAAAGAGGAATTGAAACTGGGCGCAGGCTCTCAGTTTGACCCCGATATTGTAAATGCCTTTCTTAATATGCTTGAAGCTAAAGAAGAGGCGCTGCTATTTACCGCAGGCTATAGTCTTTAGTTCTTTAAGGTTAGATTTTCAGTTACGAAACTTCAAAGATAAAGTCAAGTTCAACAGGTGAATTAAGAGGAAGGATACTTACACCTACTGCGGCTCGCGCATGTTTTCCGACTTCCCCGAATATCTCAAACATAAAATCAGACGCAGCGTTGAGGACAAGAGGCTGTTGCGTAAAGTCAGGAGCGGACGCAATATATCCTGTTATCTTCACGCACCGCCTGATTTTATTAAGCGTGCCAAGATTTGATTTTAAAACTGCAAGGGCGTTTATTGCTGCTGTGCGCGCATCTTCCATTGCCTCATCAACAGTCACTTTCTCTCCAACGCGGCCCTCTCTTGAAAGGTTGCCCTCCACTAAAGGAAGCATGCCGCTCAGAAAAACGAGATTGCCTGTCCTGACAAGCGGGACGTATGAGCCGAGAGGCTTCGGAGCCTCAGGAAGTTCAATGCCGAGATGTTTCAGCCGTTCTTCAGGCGTCATGAGTTCCCTTTCTTAAACATATGTTTATTTTACATATAAATAGGACGATTTAGAAGAGCAAACAGCATTTCTTAGAAACTTTTTAAAGGTCATTTTTCAGTGGCAAAGTAAGGTGATTTGGTGTATATTTTGGAGTAATGGATCAAATGGTATGCGACAGGAGTGACAATAAATATATGAAAAAGAAATACTGGCTTTGCTTAGTTATTACAATATTTTTAAGTAGTCTTTATCTGCCACCTGTTGTTTTTGGACAAGACTGCAAGATTCCTTCCCCTGCTTCAACTGCCGAAAGTCCAATAGAAAGAGTGAAATTGCTATCAGAAGTTGCTGCTAACAAATTCCAAAATGGCGACATTCCTTGTGCAATGTCAATCCTTAAAAGAGCTGCTAATATAGTGGGCGGAATAAAATCAGGACAGGAGCGAACAATAGCTGGATATGAGATTAAAGATGTTGTTTTCAATGCAATTGAAGATAAAAAACTGACTGATACTAAGACTCGGAAACAGGCTATCTATCTTGCATTGCAATCCATTGCACCGAAAGGGGAGGTATTGTCGGAGGCAAGTTCTGTAGAACGCATCAACGACATTTCGTTTCTCTTTCGCATAGCAAACTTGCTTCGTCAGGAAGATAATGTTAGCGAAGCGTCTGAAACATTTTTAATGATGCTTCAGCTTTCAAAAACAATCGAGAAATCTAAAATTCCCTATGGCAGTCATGACATGACGCAGTTTACAAAATGGCTTCTTGAACAGAGTGCCTTTTCAACTATTATTCGGATTCTCAAAGAAATACCACAGGATAACAATAGAGATGACATTCTCACATCTATAGCACAGAATATTCCCTACAGCTTAGGATTAATGGAGAACAATAAACTACTTTACAGTTATTCTGACCGTGGTGCCCCAAGCCATGTCATATTATTTGATAAACAAACAACACTCCGTTTTGCTGATGATGCAGAGCAATTGATGAAAGTTCTCGCAATAGAACCTACTATTTACAAGAATATTTCATCAAAATCATTTCAGGTTTGGAACCATCGGCTATACAGGTTCATCTGGCAATCCTATCTTGTTGCAGGTGAAAAGCAGGATGCTCAACAAAAGTTAGCTGCATGGATGTCAGCGATACGACAATTAGGCGATCGGGTTCAACGTGTAAATGCAATAATAATTGCAGCTCAGAGTATTTATGCCGCTGGCAGCGAAAAACCGCTTGCTCTTTCTCTTTTAAGCGAGGCCGAAGAGGAAGCAAAACTAATAGATAATCCAGGCAATCGTATCCCCATACTAGAATGGATATCTCGCAATAAAACTTGGATGAAATAATCGAATATGTCAAGACAGGAGATAACACAACGATGAATAGATATAATCTATTCCAATTCTCCATTAAAAACAGCATGAATAATTTACTTCATTTGCTGATATATATATTTTTCCTTTTTTTATTGATATTCCCTGATTATAGCGATGCTAAAGAAAAAGTCAAAGGAAACCCTTCTATAGAAGCATGTAAGTATGTTATATCACGTGCTAATAAAGGGGAGCTTGGTAAAATTTCGATACCGTCAGAGCCGTGGGATTCACCCAAAATAAAGGAACCCAAAGATATTCCGGGTTTTGCAGCTATAGTATTCAGAAAACTTTTGGATATAAACAACGATGGAGTTTTGGAGCGTGTTTTTGTTCTGAGTGAAGGAACTGCAGACTATAAAGAATTCTCTGTGTATGAATTAACGGACGACAATGGAATTGGAATAAAGACATCGCCAGATGACAATTGGGAGAGCGACAACCTGCGATGGTCTGCGGATAGAGCATTTATTGAGTTTCGCGGTATTACCTATGTGCTTGGAAAGACTAATCAATCATTGAATTATTTAGCTTACATCAGTTCTAAAAACGAAATGAAAATCGTATGTGAATTTGAACAAAAGGAAGAACCCTTGCAGCGTCTTAAGACATCACAAAATGACAATGTCTGTAAACTGGCGCTTGAGGGCAATATAGAATATGTTGAATTTAATAAACTTCACTCTGTTTCACACA
>QZJQ01000033.1 GCA_003599795.1 Nitrospiraceae bacterium | reverse complement strand
GCTATTACCTCAGTCACAACTCCTGCTCCCACTGTGCGGCCGCCCTCTCTTATGGCAAACCTCAGTTCCTTCTCCATTGCTATCGGAGCTATCATCTCTACTGTTATGGTTACGTTGTCCCCGGGCATTACCATCTCCATTCCCTCAGGCAGCTCCGCCACTCCGGTTACATCCGTGGTCCTGAAGTAAAACTGGGGCCGGTATCCTTTGAAAAACGGGGTGTGCCTTCCGCCCTCTTCTTTTGTCAGTATGTAGGCTTCTGCCTTGAATTTGGTGTGAGGGGTTATGGAGCCGGGTTTTGCAAGCACCATCCCGCGCTCTACTTCGTCTTTGCCCGTGCCTCTTAACAGCACTCCTATGTTGTCTCCTGCTCTTCCTTCGTCAAGCAGTTTCCTGAACATCTCTACTCCAGTTGCCACTGTCTTTCTGGTTTCTCTTAAGCCTACTATCTCAAGTTCTTCCCCTACTTTGACTATGCCTCTTTCTACTCTGCCGGTTACGACTGTGCCTCTGCCTGATATGCTGAATACGTCTTCTATCGGCATTAGAAACGGCTTGTCTATGGGCCGCTCAGGTGTCGGTATGTAGCTGTCTACTGCTGCCATCAGTTCGTGGACGCATTTGTATTCGGCTGCGCCTGAGTCTGTGCTTGTGGATTCCATTGCTTTTAGTGCGCTTCCTTTTATTATCGGTATCTTGTCTCCGGGAAACTGGTATTTTGAAAGCAGTTCTCTTACTTCAAGTTCTACAAGGTCCAGCAGCTCCGGGTCGTCTACCATGTCTACTTTGTTCATGAATACTACTATGAAGGGCACTCCTACCTGCCTGGCAAGCAGTATGTGCTCTCTGGTCTGCGGCATAGGCCCGTCTGCTGCGCTTACTACTAATATCGCTCCGTCCATCTGCGCTGCTCCGGTTATCATGTTCTTTACGTAGTCGGCGTGCCCGGGACAGTCTACGTGCGCGTAGTGACGCTTGTCTGTCTCGTATTCTACGTGCGCTGTGGCTATGGTTATCCCTCTGGCCTTCTCTTCAGGTGCGTTGTCTATTGAATCATATGCCCTGAACTGCGCCTGCCCCTTGAATGACAACACCTTCGTTATTGCTGCCGTCAGTGTCGTCTTGCCGTGGTCTACGTGCCCTATTGTCCCTACGTTGCAATGCGGCTTCGTCCTCTCAAATTTTGCTTTAGCCATTATTGCCTCCTGCTTATGCTTATGAAAATATTAACCATTTTATTCACCCTTAACCTTTGCCACGATGGCCTCAGCCACAGCCTTGGGCACCTCTTCATAATGGGAAAACTGCATTGTATAGTTGGCCCTTCCCTGCGTCTTGGACCTGAGGTCAGTAGCATAACCGAACATCCCTGAGAGCGGGACCTGTGCTTTTATTACCTGCGCATTACCCCTTTTTTCCATCTGCTGTATCTTCCCTCTCCTTGAGCTAAGGTCTCCTATAACATCACCCATATAATTCTCCGGGGTAACAACTTCTATGCTCATCATCGGTTCAAGCAAAACAGGCTTTGCCTTTTTGGCAGCCTCTTTAAAACCTATTGAACCTGCAATCTTAAATGCCATTTCAGAAGAATCCACCTCATGATATGAACCGTCATAGAGGGTTACTTTAATATCTACAACAGGGTATCCTGCAAGCACCCCTGAGTCCATAGCCTCTTTTATGCCTTTCTCAACAGCCGGCACATACTCTCTCGGTATTGTGCCGCCCACAATCTTATTCACAAATTCAAAACCCTTGCCATGCACGGGTTCAAGCTCTAAATATACATGGCCGTATTGTCCGCGCCCGCCGCTCTGCCTTATAAATTTACCTTCAGCCTTTGACGCTGTTCTTATTGTCTCTCTGTATGCGACCTGCGGCTTGCCGACATTAGCCTCAACCTTAAATTCCCTTAAAAGTCTGTCAACGATTATTTCAAGATGAAGTTCGCCCATTCCGGATATTATTGTCTGGCCTGTCTCCTCATTATATGAAACCTTAAATGAAGGGTCTTCCTGAGTAAGTTTTCCAAGCGCCTCATAGAGTTTTTCATGATCAGCCTTTGTCTTAGGCTCAATCGCAACGGATATGACAGGATCCGGAAATTCCATGGATTCAAGTATCACAGCCGATTTTTCATCGCATAAGGTATCGCCGGTGAGAGTATTCTTCAGTCCGACTATTGCAGCTATGTCTCCTGCGGCAACTTCTTTTATCTCCTCGCGTTTGTTGGCATGCATTTTCAAAAGCCTTCCGACTCTCTCTTTTGTGTCCTTTGTAGAGTTGTAAATATAAGAACCCGCGGAAAGTACGCCCGAATAGGCCCTAACAAATGTAAGCTGTCCCACAAACGGGTCAGTCATAACCTTAAAAGCAATCGCCGCGAACGGCTCGTTTGCATCTGCCTTTCTCACCACCTCAGAACCGTTACCCGGCTTTGTCCCTGACACAGGGGGAACATCAAGAGGGGAAGGAAGGTAATCTACAATACTGTCCAGCAAAAGCTGAACGCCCTTATTCTTAAATGCGGTGCCGCATATCACAGGCGTCAGTTTCATCTGTATCGTGCCTTTTCTTAATGCCGCCTTTATCTCTTCTGCTTTTATCTCTTCACCGCCAAGGAACTTTTCCATAATATTCTCATCAACATCAGATAAGGCCTCAAGCATCTTCTCTCTGTACTGCCTGGCTGCCGGCATCATATCGTCAGGGATGGCGCCCTCCACATATTTTGCGCCGATGGTCTCATCATCAAAAAATACTGCCTTCATTTCCACAAGGTCTACGGGCCCCCTGAATTTTTCTTCAGCGCCTATAGGAATCTGAATAGGCACGGGATTGGCTCCAAGCCTGTCCACCATGCTCTGAACACCCATAAAAAAATCTGCTCCTGCTCTGTCCATTTTATTCATAAATGCTATTCTCGGCACCTTGTATTTATCCGCCTGCCGCCATACGGTTTCTGATTGGGGCTCAACGCCTGCCACAGAATCAAAAACAGCCACAGCGCCGTCAAGAACTCTTAAAGACCTTTCTACCTCAATAGTAAAATCGACATGCCCCGGAGTATCAATGATATTAATCCTGTGGTCTTTCCAGAAACATGTGGTAGCAGCAGAGGTTATTGTTATTCCTCTTTCCTGCTCCTGAACCATCCAGTCCATGACTGCAGTGCCGTCATGAACCTCGCCTATCTTATATGTAACGCCCGTATAATAGAGGATACGCTCTGTAGTCGTAGTCTTCCCTGCATCTATATGCGCCATAATTCCAATATTGCGTGTCTTTTCTAACGAAAACCTTGACAAAGTCTTTCTCCTCTACTCTTCTTACCATCTATAATGGGCAAACGCCTTATTAGCATCTGCCATTTTATGGACATCTTCCTTCTTTTTTATGGATGTCCCTGTGTTATTAAATGCATCCATCAGCTCGCCGGCAAGCCTTTCCCTCATTGTCTTTTCCGCCCTTCCGCGGGAATAGGTTATCAGCCATCTGAAGGCCAGCGCCATGCGCCTCTGGGGCCTTATTTCCACAGGCACCTGATACGTTGCGCCGCCAACCCTTCTCGGTTTAACCTCCAGCACCGGCTTAACATTCTCCAGTGCCGCCTTAAAAATCTTAAGCGGGTCATTATTGGTTTTACCCTTGAGAATATCAAATGCGCCGTAGCATATTCTTTCAGCTGTTGCTTTTTTGCCGTCTTCCATCAGCACATTGATAAACTTGCTGACAACCTTGCTGCCATACTTTGGGTCCGGCAAAATCTCACGCTTTTCTGCAACTCTTCTTCTTGGCATTTATTTACTCCGCTATTTCGGCCTTTTGGCCCCGTATTTAGATCTTCCCTGTTTTCTGTCAGCAACACCCATAGAGTCAAGCGTTCCTCTGATTATGTGATATCCGACACCGGGGAGATCCTTTACTCTTCCGCCTCTAATCATCACTATAGAATGTTCCTGAAGATTATGCCCGACTCCGGGGATATAAGCCGTAACCTCCATCCCGTTAGTCAGCCTTACCCTTGCCACTTTTCTTAAAGCTGAGTTAGGCTTCTTGGGCGTAGTTGTATATACCCTGACGCATACTCCTCTTTTCTGAGGGCACGTTCTGAGCGCAGGACTTTTCGTTGTCCTTTCCAGACTCTTTCTGCCCTGTTTAACTAATTGCGCTATTGTCGGCACATTGCCTCCATATCGTATTTTTCACTAATCACAGATTCCACGGGAAAACTTTGAAAGCATACCAAAGAAAATATCTTTTGTCAACTGGGGTTTTCCCCTTTTAGATTTTCTCCGGAATACCTCTCTGAACTATAGAAGAGCTGCTGCCTTCCCGTCCAAAACATTTACCGCAGAGATTATAAGTATAACAGAATGAATAAGAAAAAGAAATGGCAAATATTTGCTTCCGTGCCCTTGCTCATGCAGAAATGCGGGATGCGGGCCGGATTAATTCTCTACTTTGCAGCGTTCTTCTCATAGGTCTAAAAGGTTTTTTAAGGCATTCTCCATAGAAGATATATCATCAGAGGAAAGAGCGCCCAATCTTTTCAAAACCAGTTTTTGCTCAAGCGTTGATACAGCCGCTTTAATGGCAGATGGCTTTAACAAACCGGCAATTTGCCAATCTCCTATTAAACATTCACCTATTCCAATGGTTTTCTCTGTTTGGCTTGTAATTGCCATAATAACAATATCATTAGAAGCATCGTTATAAATATTAGAACTCACAACAGCAGCTGGACGCTTTTTGATAATTGTTTGGTCACTAAAAGGAAAAGGAACAAGAACTATATCGCCTCTTTTATAAACTGTCATAGACAGCGTCCTCTTCATTGTCCCAAATCTTTTGAAATGACGCAGCAGACAACCCCTGGGAAGCTTTTGCAAACAGAGATTTCTCTTTTTTGTCTTCTAAAAATTGAATAAAGTCAAGAACCTCCGCAAGAAGATTTTCTGGAAGCTTATCAATTTCAATTTTAATTATCTCTTTAACTGACATTCATGCCCTCCTTGCCGTCAGATATTTGTTAATAGTATAACAAAAATATTTTAGTTCTTCAGCTCAACAGTCGCAAGCTATTCCGCCTACTTCCCCGCTTCATAACATCGCGCCCTTGCTCATGCAGAAATGCGGGATTATTAATTCCCCCTTAGAAAAGGGGTGAAGTGGGTTGTTTCTTGGCAGCGACGATTTGGTAGTTAGGCAAACTGAAGTTTCTTCTCCATTGGTTTAAGAATATCCTTAAACATACGCGATGCCCTGAACAGTTCAACGCCTATAAGGTTGCCCTTGTTATCAAGTTCCATATTCACGCCAGGAGATATCTCGACAACTTCAGACTCTTCTCCCTCTTTTGCAAGGTAGAGGATGTCCTCTTCTTCATCATAAAAGACCTTAAAATCGTCCATTATATTTTCCTCCATCTCCCCGATTGAATTCGGTTTTCCTTTTGCCCTTCTTTTAAAGGATGTATTGTTAACAGCTTAATATCTGCATCCTCATGCCTATATGCTACCATTATAGCCCTTTCTTTTCCATATATTACTGCCCTCATCACTGCAATTGTATGCCCTGTCTCTGTGTCCGTAAATCTTTCCTCAGCAGCTTCATAAATTCTTTTTGGCAAATCGTATTCAATCTTTCTCAAAGCAAGCCTTGTTTCAATATGTTTTGAATATTTTATTTGCATTCCTATTTCTTCCCCTCCACAATCTCAATCTCTTCCCCGCTTCATAACATCGTGCCCTTGCTCAGGCAGAAATGCGGGATGTGTCCAGATTAATCTTTTATTGAGTCATCAAAAAACCGGTCGCTGGACCTGTCCCCAATAATCTTTCCAATAATCTTTCACATATGGCCTAAAATTTGTCACCCTCAAGATCGATTTTCTTAGACAATTTAACGCCATAATATATGGGAGAAATCAACCCTATAATGATAGATACTATCCCAGTTATAACTACAAAATAAAAACCTTTTACATCTGGCTTGAGAAGAGAAACAGCATCTGTTACCCCGACAATTCCCACCATAAAAGCGATCCAAAATATTTTTATAATTTCCGGTGGTGTACACCAGGGAATAGACATAAACTTATATCGGCTGAGAAACTCTTCAGGCGTCCTAGGCCAACCTGTAAGCATAAAATCCGTCACTTCTAAGCGAGCTTCTAATTTTGCCAATTGCAGCGTTAGATATCTATAATTATAACCAAGTGATAGCGAGTAGATAACTCCTACAAAGAGAAGGAAAATTACACTTAAAGTGCCAACTACAAATAAATCATCATCCACTTTCTTATGAATCAACCAAATAAAACCGCCAAGCGCGGGTGCCAAAAGTGCCAGATATTGGAAAATCTCCTGTTCTCGATGACGTAGTGCTTCAAGAAACAATTTATGCATATTCTCAGCAGTAGTTTTGACTGTGGGATTAGTGCATGATTTTGATACAACTGAATCCACATTTTGCTTAGTCATAATCCCGCCTCTTTTGCCTGTTCTTGCAGCAATTTGATAGCCTTATCTTCACCCTGCTCTATGGCGATTTCAACCGCGCGCTTGGCGCATTCAAGTAAATGCTTTGATTGCTTGCGGAGATTGAAAGACTCAGTAATTTTTTGCTGGATTTGATTCTGAATGGTTACATTTATTTTTGGCAAAACTACCTGCTTAAATTCATCCTGATTAATAGCAGTCAATATTGTCCCGCTACAGCCCTTCTTTAGCTGCAATTGACCGACAATGCTTTTCATGAAGACCAGTAATGTTTCAGCATTTAAAGACTTGGAATTTATGATATGAAATCCAGTTGAGCAAAGAGCTTGCTCATATTCCTTTTCAATCAAGGCGATGCTTGATAACGAACCTTCAATGGAAGACACAATGACATCGCCAGTTGCAACTTTTCGCCTTGCCCTGCCTGGTAAGTCTTGACCTTCTTCAACCATACAATCCGTAATTTCTCCATTACCGGCAATATTGGACAACTCAATATATTTATATTCGACTTTATCTTGCGGATCGAAATTCTTGTCTTTCAACTTAACCAAGTTTCCCAATGCATCCCACCCGCCCGGATAACTTTTTATGGCTTTAACTATTTCATCATACTTGGGCTGAAAATATTCTGCGTCAATGCGGTCTGCTTGTTCAGTGTCGGAATAGTTTTTGACAAAGGATAGCTGGTGTTTTGATTGCCAGTTTGAAAGACCGAGTTCCCCCAGAACTAAGTTTTCAGCCTCATTAAATAAGTTCTCGAATTTTCTTTTTAGCACCTCGTGAAATGAAAAACAATCGGCGATTAATTCCTCCAGAAATTTGTTGATTGGCTTAAATACAAGCACATTTCCAACTCTATCAAGGGTCAATTGGAATTGAATCGTCAATTCTCTTTCTCTGAACAATTGTAAGAATCCATATTTAGACCGAAGAAAGGCAACAAGATAATATGGATTTATGTTTTTAATATGTTTCAAGCCAAGAACAGTGCGAGATAAAGCTACATCATTAATGTCATGAATTATTGATGCGTAACAAGGAGTTCCCACTTTTGTTATAACTATTTCACCTTTAGTGAGCCTCTTTATGTTTTTATGTTCATCTGCAAACGCCTGTGGAATTTTTTCAAATAAATCATCCTGCCGACTTGTAATAATCGGATAAGGGATGCAATCCACACATCGTATAAACGTTAAGTCTCCCGTTTCGTAAAGATGTGTTGCTGCCGGATAAAATGCACTTCCAGTAATATAACAAAACGCTCTCAGTGGCGTAGCATGTTTTTCTATGAGTTTGTTTTCAATATACAGGTATGTTGGTTGAAAATACTCGGCATCTATTCTGTTTCCCAAATCAACATCGCCAAAATTAACAACCGAAAACTGCATTTTTATTACTCCTCAGCCCAAAATGAAAGTTCCGCACTTTTTGCAAACTCAATAAAGGCTTCAGCTATGCCATCCGGCAATTCACCATTATGATTATGCAGATCGTGATCAACAATTAGATGGCCATTTTTATCGAGTTTCTGTTGGCCGTTTCCGTTCTTCACATACTTATAATCGCCGGAGTTGTCCTTGCCTCCCTTTTCGCTCACTGCAAAGAAGATGGGGTAGTCGTCCGTTTTAGGACAAAGTTTGTCGTTCCATTTCTGCACAAACAGAACACTGGTTTTGGTGCCTGTGTGC
Source organism: Nitrospiraceae bacterium (assembly GCA_003599795.1). Classification (GTDB taxonomy): domain Bacteria; phylum Nitrospirota; class Thermodesulfovibrionia; order Thermodesulfovibrionales; family UBA1546; genus UBA1546. The sequence goes on along the minus strand of QZJQ01000033.1, from coordinate 5,765 downwards.
GGCTTAAAGGTATTGCCGTGCAGGCCGACAACAGCCAGTATCCGCCCGTGTTGGGCGACAAAGTCCCGAATCGGCTTATCCGTTGTGTTGTTAAAGCGTCCTTGAGGTAGGACAATTGCCATACGTCCACCGGGCTTGAGAAAATCCAGATTGCGCTCGATAAACAGAATGTCCCGCCCGACTTTGGCTTGCGCTTTATTATTTGCCTTAAATCCAAGTTCATACTGATGCAGAATGCGACCCTCCTTAATATCTCCGGCAAAAGGCGGATTGGCCATGAGGAGATCAAATTTAAAGTATTTATTTTCCCCCTTTTCAGCCCTCAGTTTTTCCAGCCGCTCGAATCCCTTGCCATAGGTATTAATCCACTTTTTGTCTTTCTCCGTTTTGTCGCTCCATCGTTCGAAGTCCAGAGCATTCAAATGTAATACATTGGTTTCGCCATCACCAGCAATAAGATTCAGGGTGCGAGCCACGCGCACCGTCTTTTCATCAAAGTCTATGCCGAAAACTTTTAAAACATACTCTTTGTCTTGCTCTGATATTTCGGCATTTGTAAAAAGATGTCCCGTAATCTGAAAGATAGTATGCACAGGAAATCCGCAACTGCCTGACGCAGTATCAATCATATATTCGCCGCGCTTGGGGTTTAGCATCTTCACACACATGTCTATAACATGACGCGGTGTAAAGTATTGACCCTTTTCCCCTTTAGCCGATTTGTTCACCAAGTACTCAAAGGCTTCATCAACTACCAGTAAATTGGAATTAAACAGCTTTACATCCTGTAAACTCGAAACACAGACTGACAAATGACTATCTGAGAGCTCAAAAACAGCCCCCTCTGGGAAAACACCATGCCACTGGTTCTTCGCCTTATCAAACAAATCTTGAATCTTCTGTTTTAGCTCTGTGTCGGTTTGTCCTGTATTCCTGAACTCCATCGTTCTGAAACCTTCATCGGATATGGCGCTTACGGCAGCCTTAAGCGAGTCATAATCAGAACCGTCAAAATAGGCGGGTTTATCTCCATAGGTTGCCGCAGGTTCATGAACCGCTGTTTTAGTGACCTGCTTTATTAAATAATTGATAAGATCTTTATCTTTTCCGCTGAGGAACTCGTCATAGAGTTTTGTAAATACGAGCTTGAAGACTTCCTCAAAAACATCCACTCCGGCATTAGCCAGAACTTCATCTTCCATTTCCAAAATGATGTCTTTTAAGGACTTGCGTTCGTTGGCGATTTTATCTCGCAGGATAAGGTCTTTCAATGTGAACCGTTCGCTGAGTATATCTTTAAGGCTTTGGCTTACCTTGGGAATGTCTGTAATCGGTTCAAAGTAGTTGGGGTCTTTGCGATGGTAATGTGATATCTGCTCGCCATTGGTCCACACACTCATCGGCGCTCCGGTTGCATTGCAGTATGAACGCAACTGGTCTTTGCCGTCTTTCAGTTTCGGCTTTTTCAGCTCGACAATGATGTAAGGTGTATCTGGGCGGTCTTTATCAAAGACTACAATATCAGCGCTCTTCTTCTCCCTGCCGAATGTGACGGCATATTCAAATGCAAGCCGTTTTTTAGGATATCCGTATTGTTGGATCAATCTTGTGGTATAAAGCTGCCTAACTATTTCTTCCGGCTTTAGCTGAATGTCCTTATCACGAACAATACAGGTGACAAACGGGGTCTTCTTACCTTTTGATTCCTTGATAACAATCTTCTTCCGCAGAGCAACAATCTCATCCTCGGAGAAAAGCGAGAGATGATAATTGCTGTCTTTGAGGGATTGCTGGATTATGTCATCTTGTGCCATTTGTTCTCCCTAAAAAAATAATTCAGCCATTATTCATTAACGAGCAAAACTCAACTCTCTCATTTGCACCAATTTCCCCTCAATATTACCGCATGAAAGCCGTAAATAACAAGAGACGCGGTTGCCTCTGCGACTCTTCGCTGCGCTGCGAAAAATGCAATAGCATGAAGACAGGTGAAGGGGTGAATAGGTGAATAGGTCGCGAAACTGCAACTCTGACAGGCTTTTCTGTGAGGTTGGATTCTTTAATCCAATCTTTCTATTTGACCCCTGCAAGCGCTACTTCTATAGGGTGGTCTTTAAGAGAGCTTACCTTGAGTATCGAAAATCCGATAACATTTCCAGCCATATCAACCTTTTCCATTATCTGGTCAGATGCTGTTTCCTTGAAATAACCTTCTTTTTTTTCAAACATAACTTCAAGATAATCTCCTTCAGGGTCATACCAGACTTTTACTTTTTCCATAGCACATCTCCTTTCTTAATGCTGTCCGTAAAATAAGCCGTAATTACAAAAGCGTCATCTTGCTTAAATTTTACCACAACGCATAAATACTTATCTCCGATTGAGAGCCCCTCATATTGTCTGTAATAGAGACTTACTTCGTTATCGCTCTGCGATTTTATAACCCTATCTGGATATGACAGGGTTTCATTTATTTTATCGGTATGTATAACAATTTCAGGATGCTCCTTTATATGTTTAAGTCTTTCATCAGTCAGGCGGATAACATTCCCTTGATAATCAGTTATATTCATTTATCCTCTCCCAATTCCCCCCTCAATATTAATCTTTACAATAAAGAAAATCAATAGCTTTAGGACTCAAAAAAGTGTAGACAAAATCAGGGATTGTAATATAATATTAGTAAGTTACTTTAAATATGTAATTAATATGTAAAGGAGACGACGATGAGTAAAAAAATATGTCTCGTAACATTATTAATATCTGCGCTCTCCGTGTTTGTCTTTTCAACTGCATTCAGCGAGGAAATGGAATATAAGGAATACAAAGTGCTGAAAGGCGATACTCTGTGGGACATCTCCACGAAGGAGATAAAAGACCCGTTCCTGTGGCCTAAGATATGGAAGGAGAATCCCGACATCAAAAACCCTGACAGGATAAGCCCTGCTCAGACCATAAAAATCCCTCTCAAGTTGATTCAAAAAGAGGAAGACAAAGAAGCAACTACAGAAAAAGCAGCCGCAATACCTGAACCGGCCAAAATAGAGCCGGCAAAAGAAGAACTTCAAAAACTTACCGAGAAAAAAATTGAGCCTGTAAAGAAAAACTATGCCGCTGATGAAAACCTTATTGTATCAAGCGGTTACATCACGGATTTCATTAAGAAAAAGATGATAACGGGTGTCGGCAAGATAAGCGGCGCTCCCTCAGGCAGGACTCTGTTTGGAGAAAGCGATTATGTTTATATTAAGACAGACAGCCCTGTTAATGCAGGAGAGAAATTTTATATTATGAGACCAACCAATCTCATAAGGCATCCGAAGACGAAGATTAAATTAGGCTTTCATATTGCTGTGCCCGGAGTGCTGGAAGTTGTTGGAATGGAAGATGGCGAAACAAAGGCAAAAATCATAAAATCTTTCGGTGACCTGCGCATAGGAGACATGCTTGAGCCTTTTTACGAGGTTGAACCGGTAATAGAGGAGGAATCACCAAGAAGGCCTGATGTCAGCGGCTTTGTAATAGCATCTCACTACATGAAACTCATTAGCGGCTCCTATGACATACTGTTTATAGATAAAGGCAGGAATGACGGGCTTGAACTCGGCGATATTCTAAAAACAACGGCTGTGGACAAATACAACAAATCAAGAACCGTCGGAGTTATTCAGGTTATAAATCTAAAACCTACAACGGCAACCGCACTTGTGAAGCGAAGTGAATCAGCAGTCAACGTCGGCGATGAGATAAGCGGGTTGAAGTAAAAATTAAATTATGTTGATAACGTCTTAAGCGCTTTGAGCCTGCTTGGATGTTTGAGTTTTCTTAATGCCTTTGCCTCTATCTGGCGCACTCTCTCTCTTGTTATTGACAGGTGCCTGCCGACTTCTTCAAGCGTATGGTCCCTGTCTGCACCAATCCCGAACCTCATCCTGATTACTCTTTCTTCCTTGGGCGTAAGGGTTTTCAGTATCTGCTGCATCTGTTCGGATATTTCATTCCTCTCAGCATCAGAATAAGGAGACGGGCTGTTTTTGTCTCCGATAAAATCTTCAAGCTCTGTGTCTTCGTCTCCAACCGGCGTCTGCAGGGCAATAGGGTCCTGTATGGCCCTGAAGACCTCTTCCACTTTCCTTGTCGGCACTGTAAGTTTCTTTGCTATTTCTTCATTAGTGGGTTCTCTGCCGAGCTGCTGCGTAAGTTCTCTTGAAGCCTTTGTAACCCTGTTATAAAACTCCATCATGTGAACAGGCACTCTGATGGTTTTTGTCTGGTCAATAAGCGCCCTTGTTATGGCCTGCCGTATCCACCATGTTGCATATGTACTGAACTTGAAACCTTTTTCATATTTAAATTTATCAACAGCCTTCATCAGGCCGATATTGCCTTCCTGTATAAGGTCCAGCAAGGGCAGTCCCCTGCCTACATAATTTTTGGCTATGTTAACAACCAGCCTGAGATTGCGCGTAATGAGCTCGTTTTTTGCTTCCATCATGAGCGCTTTTGCCTTTGATATGCGGCTCCACATATCTTTAAATTCATCTGCCTTTATCCCTATTTCCGCTTCTATTTTTCTGTATTCCATCTGGACATCTTTTGCTGTTGCCTCAAGTTTTTTTATGTTTATTCCCTTCTTCTTCTTTTCGCTGATTGTCTTCTTGAGGTCCCTTAACGAACTGCCCCTGGGGAGTTTCTTGTCAATTACAGCAATCTGCCTCATCAGCTCTTCCAGCCTGTTGATGGTTCTCAGAAGCAATTCGTCTGCCCTTTCCTCTTCTGAAATGGGCTCTTCATCCTCTTCAGGCAGCAGCTCGCCGTTTTTATAAATAGGCATTGAGGATACTATTGCTTTTATTATTTCTTTGCCTTCTTCAAGTTTTTTGGCAAGCTCGGTTTCTTCGTATCTGGTAAGTATTGAAATATCGCCCATGGAATGAAAATAAGCCTGGACCAGGTCTTCTGTTTTTTCGTATTCTTCGACCTCTTCTTCTATTTCTTCTTCGGGCAGGGCAGCCTCTTCATTATCCACAACCTTAACGCCCATATCGTGAAGAAGGTCCATCAGGTCTTCTAATTCATCAGGGGAAAAAAATTCGGAAGGAAGTGCTTCGTTTATCTCGTCATAGGTAAGGACTCCGCGTCTCTTGCCGATTTCAAGTATCTCTTCAAATATGTCTCTTTCTCTCATCCTGTTACCGTCTATATCAGAAATTTTGAAACAGAGCGCGTATTTTTAAGCAGCGGCTCTGTTTCACATCTTTCTGATTTTTAAAGTGGTCTTGCTTTAATTCTACTCTTTTAAAAAAAATAGGCAAGGGGGAATTAAAACTATTTTGTATAACAGTTTATATCCCTGACTTTGACAACAGAAAGAAATTAAAAATAAGGGTCAAGTCTCACGGTCTATTAGTACTGGTCAGCTGAATGCATTACTGCACTTACACTTCCAGCCTATCAAAGTGGTGGTCTACCACAGACCTTTAGGTGGATTACTCCACGGGAGACCTAATCTTGGGGTGGGTTTCACACTTAGATGCCTTCAGCGTTTATCCCTTCCTGACATAGCTACCCGGCATTGCCATTGGCATGACAACCGGAACACTAGAGGTCTGTCCATCCCGGTCCTCTCGTACTAAGGACAGTGCCCCTCAAGTCTCCTCCGCCCACAACAGATAGGGACCGAACTGTCTCACGACGTTCTGAACCCAACTCTCGTACCGCTTTAATCGGCGAACAGCCGAACCCTTGGGACCTACTTCAGCCCC
>QZJQ01000059.1 GCA_003599795.1 Nitrospiraceae bacterium | reverse complement strand
AAAATAACTTCTATGATAAAGAAGACGGAAAAGATATGGATGGACGGCAGGTTTGTGGATTGGGATGACGCCAATGTGCATGTGATGACCCATACCCTTCATTACGGGCTTGGAGTCTTTGAAGGCATAAGGTGTTATGAGACAAAAAGCGGGCCCGCAATATTCAGGCTCAAAGAGCATGTGGACCGTCTTTTCAAATCAGCCGATATTTTCCTGCTTAAGATTCCTTATTCAAGGCGGGAGATTGAAGAGGCGATAATAAAGACAGTTAAAATAAATAAGATTAAGGAATGCTACATAAGGCCTTTGGTGTATATAGGATACGGAGCCATGGGCTTATATCCCAAGGATAATCCTGTGAATGTTGCCGTCAGTGTATGGCCGTGGGGCGCATACCTCGGTGACGATGGGCTGAAAAACGGCATTAGGGTTAAGGTGTCATCCTTTATAAGGAACCACGTAAATTCACAGATGAGCAGGGCCAAGGCATGCGGTTATTACATCAATTCACAGATTGCAAAGAAAGAGGCGATTACATTGGGCTATGACGAAGCGCTTCTGCTTGATACGGACGGATATGTGGCTGAAGGGAGCGGAGAGAATATATTTATCGTAAGAAACAACAGGCTTAAGACCACGCCTTTGACATCTGTGCTTGAGGGAATTACAAGAGACAGCATAATGAAGATTGCGCGGAATTTAAAGATTGAAGTAACAGAAGACAGATTCACAAGAGATGAACTCTATATCGCCGATGAGGCGTTTTTTACAGGCACGGCAGCAGAGATTACTCCGATAAGAGAGGTTGACGGCAGAGTAATCGGAGAAGGGAAAGCAGGCAAGATTACAAAGAAAATCCAGTCTGTATTTTTTGACAGCGTGAAGGGCAAAAACAAAAAATACGAATCCTGGCTTACAAGAATCTGAAACATATACGCATTCAAAAATAAAAAGCCTCCCGAGATGCTCGGGAGGCTTTTTTGTTTTCTGAAACTATTGCTTAGTAGCCTGCTGCTGCTTTCTTATGGCACTTTGCACAATTTTCTTTAGATGCAAAAGCCTTTTTGCCGTCATGGCATGAGAAACAGAGCTTGCCTGCATTGTGGTCAGCCATCTTTATCTTTGCTGTTCCTTTTTTCATAGCAAAAGGTGTATTGCCCTTGTGACAGTCGTCACATTTAAGCCCTTTGTCTGCATGGCTCTTTCCGTCAAAAGTGACTTTACCCATTGCGCCGCCCTTTAACTCTACGTTTTTTCCCGGAGGAACCGCCATAGCGCTGCCGACAAATGCCACTGCTATTATCAGGACTACGAGTATTGTGAATTTCTTCATTTCTTCACCTCCCCCCACAAAAGATTATCTCCTAAAATAACTTAGGAATCAAATTACATGCCAATTAATCAGCTTGATTTTAAACCTTAATCAAAACAGATACTCTTCCTTTTTGAAGAATATATCCCCAATTCGGAAGTTATCGGGTAAGCTCAATATAATAAATATCTCGCTTTACTGTCAAGTGAAAAACGAGCATTTGCCGTCCATAAATAACGGGATTGATTTTTAAGGCACGATATTTTATTCTTAGAAACATGGAATATTCCAAGATATTCAATAATTTCAGCAGAAAGAAGATACTCGTAATCGGAGACCTCGTCCTGGACCGCTATATATGGGGCAAGGTCAGCAGGATATCTCCTGAGGCGCCTGTGCCTGTTGTTGAAGTTACTAATGAGAATTTTCTGCTGGGCGGAGCGGCCAATGTTGCGCATAATATCGTCAGCCTTGAAGGGCAGGTTACTGTTGTCGGAATAGTCGGCAAGGACAGGACCGGCGATGTCTTAAGAAGCATTCTTGATGAAAAGGGCATCGGCTCATGCATATTTGACGACCAGAGGCCCACAATAGTCAAGACAAGGGTGATAGCGCATAACCAGCAGGTTGTGAGGTTTGACAGAGAGGATAAGAGGAAGGTCGCAGGCAAAACATTTGAGGCGATTGTTGACTGCATAAAGAGCGCTGTCAAAGACCACGATGCGGTGATAATATCCGACTATAAAAAGGGCATTGTCTCGTCTGAGCTTGTCGCGGAGGTTGTGAAGGCCTCAAAGGCAAAAAATAAATTTATTGCTGTTGACCCCAAGACAGGCCATTTCCACTGTTATAAGAATGTCTCGCTGATAACGCCTAATATTATGGAGGCGTCGCACGGAGCAGGAATTGAGATAAAAGACGAGAAGTCGCTTATTAAGGCAGGCAGAATACTTCTTAAAAAACTTCCATGCAAATCAGCGCTGATAACAAGAGGAGAAGAAGGAATGAGCCTTTTTGAGAAAGGCAGGGTCACGCATATTCCCACATTTGCAAGGCATGTTTACGATGTTACAGGAGCAGGCGACACAGTTATTGCCGCATTCACGCTGGCCCATGCATCAGGCGCAACCATGCACCAGTCAGCGGTTATCGCCAATCATGCGGCAGGCATTGTTGTGGGAGAAGTCGGGACCGCAGTGACAACGCGGGCGAGGATTCTAAAATCCATCAAAAGCATTTCCTAAGGACTGAGCATCCCGGAATCGAGCCTGAGCATCATAATTACAGCGTCTTCGTTCGGCTCTGTATAATATATCTTTCTTGTTCCGACGACGTTGAAGCCAAAGCCTTCATAAAGCTTTCTTGCGGCATTGTTTGATGCCCTCACTTCAAGATATAAAAACCTGCAGGCAGTATCTTTCAGTTCTTCAAGGATATGCTTGACCAGTATTTTCGCAATCCCCTTTCCCCTGAAATCAGGATGGACTGCAAGATTCAGGATATGCCCCTCGTCGGCAACATGGTTTGCGCATATATATCCTGCGATCCTGTCGCCTATGACGGCAACCTTTGGGATGGAGCGCTGCTTATATAGTTCATTAAAAAATAATGTTTCCGACCACGGCGTGGTGAATGAGAGGCGCTCAATTTCAACTACAGAGGACAGGTCATCCTTTGTCATCTGCCGTATAATTATCTCACTCATGCCTGATAAATTTAAAAATTAAAAAGCAAAATTAAAAATTTAGGAATATATTTATTTTGAATTTTTAAGTTTAAATTTTGCATTTTCTTTTACCTCTGCCTCAGACTTTCTTATATATATCGGGGTAAGACTTACGGGGTCTGAAAATTCTCCGGCCTTGGCTTTTCTCAGCCCAAGAACCGCGATATTCGCAGGGGAAGGGACTGTTTTTTCAGGAGATGCGAATACAGCCTTTTCACCCATTACCTCAATTATCTTGTCCCTATAAATCTCAACTCCCTCGCCGGCCAATATGAATCTCTCATCATGGGCCGCACTTAATGAATTGCGCATAAACTCTTCCGGTTTTGCCGATGTTTCGCCTATCAGCCTGATTAAATTCTGCCCTTCCCATTTAAACAATGCCGCATAGACCTCTTTCTTTCTTGCATCAAGCATTGTGCATACGGGGTATCTACTGTAAGGGAAGTTCCACGCAAGCGCTTCAAGCGTGGGCACAGAAACTATCGGTTTCCCTGTTGCATAGGAAAACCCTTTGACTGTGCTTAGCCCGATTCGCAGGCCTGTGAAAGAGCCGGGGCCTGCTGCGACTGCAAAGACGTCAATATCCGATATTTTGACGCCTGACTGCTTAAGGCAGTGTTCAATCTCTGTCATGAGCCTCTCTGAATGTGTTGATTTGACATTGAGCCTGCTTTCTGCGATCAGGCTGCCTGATCCGCCAGAGGCGGAGGAATCATCCATGAGCGCTATTCCGCCGAGCATTGTTGATGTGTCTATCGCAAGTATTTTCATTGCCTATAAAGACTAATATATCAAGAGTTATTTTTCAATTATCGTTCATGTGCTTTATTGCGAAGATTGCCGCTCCCGCAAGGCATGCCAGCGATGCTGCCGCAACTGTGTTTGTGGTCCCTATGCGCTCTGACATTATGCCCATGAGGAAATTCCCTATGGGCGTAAATCCGAGGAATACGAAGGAATAAACGCTCATTACCCTTCCTCTGAGGCTGTCGGTTGTTGACAGCTGTATAAAACTGTTAGCTGTTGCAAGAAAACTGACTATCCCCCATCCTGCCATAATCAGCAGTAAAAGCGAAAGCGCAAACAATTTTGAGAAAGAAGCTAAGAGAAGCGCAAGCGAAAAAAACAATCCCGACACGGACATTAATCTCAGTTTGTTTTTTATGTCGCTTTTGAATGTGAGCATCAAAGCCGCCGAAAGAGCTCCTAATCCTGTGGCGCTGACAAGAAGGCCCAGGCCTGTCGGCCCGGCATTGAATATCTCCTCGGCAAATACAGGCAGAAAGCTTATAAACGGAATTCCGAAGAGGCTGAAGACAGCAATGAGGATTATCATGTAAAAAATATCCTTTTGGCTCTTTATAAAATAAAAACCCTCGGCAAGGTCCTTTAAAAAACTTTCTTGTGAGCTTCTTATCTCGCCTTTTGCATTTATCATTGAAAGGGCGATTATCACAGGGATAAAGCTCGCGGCATTCAGATAAAAACACGAGGGAAGCCCCATATATGCTATTGCCAGCCCGGCAAAGACAGGGCCTATGAGCCGCGCGCCGTTAAATGCGGCAGAGTTAAGCGCAATGGCATTCAGAAGATGTCCCTTGCCGACCATCTCAACAAGGAAAGACTGCCTTGCCGGCATGTCAAAGGCATTCACCGTGCCGAGAAAAAATGCAAAGAAGATTACCTGATACACGGTTATTACGCCTGTATCCGTAAGTATGCCGAGCATAAGAGCGGGGATTATGGATAATGCCTGTGTTGCAATCAGCAGGTTTCTCTTCCTGAACCTGTCTGCTGCAATGCCTCCGATGAGCGTGAAGAGGAGTATGGGAAGGGTTGATGCGGCTGCTACCATTCCGAGATAAAAAGGAGATTTGGTCAGGGAATATACCAGCCATCCCTGCGCCACAGACTGCATCCACGTGCCTGAAAGGGAAACCAACTGGCTGAACCAGAAGAGGCGGAAGTCCCTGAAATATAATGCCGATGACTTTTCCTGATTTTCCATTATGATATTTTACACGAACTGCTTTCTCTTGACAGTAATTTCAAACACCGCTACCATAGAGGACATAAAATATATGAAAAGATTTATCGTAATTCTTATAGCAGTGTTTTTGTCTTTTGCTCATGCCTCCTTTGCAGAAAAGATAAAAGTCGTTGCGAGCATTTATCCCCTTGGAGATGTCACAAAACAGGTCGGCAAAGACAGGGTCAGCGTTAAGGTAATGCTCCCCCCGGGCGCCTCAGAGCATACATTTGAGCCCACCCCGCTTGATATGATGGAAATGAAGGACGCAAAGATTTTTGTGAAGGCAGGCGCAGGCCTTGAGTTCTGGGCGGAAAAGATGATGAAGGTATCTGTAAATAAAAAGCTCATTATTGTTGAAGCGACATCAGGGCTTCAGTTGATAAGGCACGTTCATTCTCATGCCGGCGACTCTGAAGAAAAAGGGCATCAGGAATCTGCCGACCCCCATGTGTGGCTGGACCCTGTGCTGATGAAAACAGTTGTGGATAAGATACAGAAGGCCCTTTCCAATGCTGACCCCGGAGGAGAGGCGTATTACAGGGAGAATGCAGAGAAATATAAAAAAGATTTAGACGGCCTTCACAGCGAGATTGTGAACAGGGTGAAGGGTTTCAAGTCCAGGGAGTATGTAACCTTTCATCCGGCGTGGAACTATTTTTCAAAAAGATTCGGGCTCAAGGTTGCGGGCGTTATAGAGGAATCTCCCGGCAGGGAGCCTTCGCCTAAGCATATTGCAAGGATTGTGAGTGAGATAAAGAGGATAAAAGCGCGGGTTATTTTTGCGGAGCCGCAGTTCAATCCAAAGATTGCAGAGGTGATTGCAAAAGAGGCCGGCGCAAAGGTTTTGTTTCTTGATCCGATTGGCGGAGCTGATGTTAAAGGCCGGGATACATATATAGGCCTTATGAGATATAATCTTTCAATAATGGAAGAGGGGATGAAGTGAAAGCGCTGGAAATAAAAAACCTTTCTGTTGTCCTGAGCGGCAAAGAGATACTGAAGGATATAAACCTTTCTCTTGAGGAAGGGAAATTCCTCGGCATTGTCGGGCCTAACGGCAGCGGAAAGACAACATTCCTGAAGTCAATACTCGGGCTTATTAAACCTTCGGCAGGAGAGGTGAGGGTACGGGACAAATCTTCAGGGGAGTGTTTGGAAGAGGGAGTATTTGGCTATGTGCCGCAGCATCTTAACCTTGACATTAATTTTCCTGCAAGGGCGATAGATGTTGTGACAATGGGCTTATACGGCAGGCTCGGATTTTTCAGATGGCCGTCAAAAAAGGACAAAGAAAAAGCGCGTGAATACATAGAGCTTATCGGGATGTCAGGGCATGAGAATTTTCCGTTCGGCGAGATGTCAGGCGGAGAGCAGCAGCGCATTTCTATTGCAAGGGCGCTCGTGAGCAATCCCCAAATGCTCATACTTGACGAGCCGAGCACGGGCATAGATGTTGTGGGGCAGGAGGACTTTTATCATCTCCTTAAGGGGTTTCAGAAGAGACTCGGGCTGACAATTATCATGGTGTCGCATGATATCGGCGCTGTGACAGCCTATGTTGATGAGATTGCCTGTTTGAATAAAATTCTCTATTACCACGGCGCGCCTCTGGGCGCGCTTGACGAGAACGTGCTTGAAAGGCTCTACGGCAAGAATGTGGATATACTTATACATTCTGACGTATGCGATAAATGTGAGAGGCTGCGGAAATAATGGAAATCTTGTCCTACGGGTTCATGCAGAGGGCTGTTATCACGGGGACTGTTGTCAGCATTCTTGCAGGGATAATATCCGTGTTTGTTGTAATGAGAAGGGTCGCATTTGTCGGCTCAGGGATTTCCCATGCGGCATTCGGAGGAGTTGCAATAGGTTTTCTTGCGGGAGTAAACCCTGTCATAACGGCGATGATATATTCCATCCTTGTGGCATTCGGCATTGAGAAAATCAGCTCCAAGGGCAGGGTGGCTGAAGATACAGCCATAGGCGTATTCTTTTCAAGCTCAATGGCCCTCGGCATAGTTCTGATAAGCCTTTCAAAAAAATACAACGTAGACCTTTTCGGCTATCTGTTCGGCAGCATCCTTGCAATAAGCGAAAATGAGATGTGGATGACAATTGCAGTAACAATAGTAATCCTTGCCGCGATAATGATGATTATGAAGGAGCTTTTGTTTACGACATTCAACGAAGAGCTTGCAATTGTAAGCGGTATCCCGACGCGCCTGATTAAATCGCTCTTTCTGCTTTCTATGGCAGTGGCGATTGTTATCTCTATCAAAGTCGTGGGGATTATCCTTGTCTCCGCGCTTCTTGTTATACCTGGCGCTGTGGCACAGCTGCTTTCAAGGAGTTTTTATCAGATGCTGCTCATATCATGCTCTGCTGCGCTTTTTTCTACGATAGCGGGGCTTTATCTTTCATATCAGTTTGACCTCTCGCCGGGCGGTACAATTGTTCTGATAATGACGGCGTTGTTTCTTGCTGCGTTTTTGAGAGATAGAAAATAACATTCTTTATATCCATCTTTGCATTTTCTCCTCTAAATCTAATAATATATTAAACATATGCCTAAGAAAAAAAAGAGTAAAAGGCCGGGATGGGATGAATACTTTATCGGCATAGCAAAGGCTGTTGCGACAAGGGCCACATGCCTCAGGCGCAAATACGGCGCCGTGATTACGAAGGACAACATAATCGTAAGCACAGGATATAACGGAGCTCCGGCAGGCATGAAAGACTGCCTTGAGGTTGGGAAATGCACGAGAAAAGAACTTCAAATTCCTCACGGCGAAAGATACGAACTATGCCACAGCGTTCATGCAGAGGCAAATGCGGTGATACGCGCGGCAGTCCATGAGCTTGACGGCGCAACCATTTATATATCAGGCGAGGATAACGGCTCCGGAGAATGCCATTCAGAGCCGTGCATGATGTGCAAAAGGATTATACTCAATGCGCGGATTGCAAGGGTTGTTTATTCGGATGGTAACGGAAGCTTTCATGTAATAAATCCTAAAGAGTGGCTTAAAAAGCGGGTCTGAAATGGAAATATTCAGGCAATTAAGATGGCAGGATATTCTGGACATTATTCTTGTGTCCCTTCTGCTTTACCGCCTGCTTTTGTTTATAAAGGGCACGAAGGCTGTTCAGATGCTTATAGGCATCGGCGTGCTTCTGCTGGCCTCTCTTCTTTCAGGATATACAGGGCTTTACGCAATGGACTGGATAATCCAGAGCTTCTGGGCGCAGATAGTTATAGCGCTGATAGTGCTGTTCCAGCCTGAGATACGGAGAGCTCTTGCGCGCATGGGCGAGACGCCGTTTCTGCAGTCATTTACTTCAGCCGAGGAACTCAAATCTCTGGAAGAGATAGTCAAGGCTTCCGTGGCCCTTGCAAACAGAAAAATCGGCGCACTGATTGTTATTGAGCGTGAAACAAGCCTGAATGAATTTGTTGAGATAGGCACGTCGCTTGATGCAAGGGTTACGCGTGAAATACTTCTCAGCATCTTTCACCCTTCATCCCCGATACACGACGGAGCTGTCGTTATAAAAGGAAACAGGATTGTCGCGGCAGGCTGTTTTCTGCCTATAATGCTGAGCACCGATGTTGATAAAGCCATGGGCACAAGGCACAGGGCGGGGTTAGGGCTGACAGAAGAAACAGATGCGGTTGCCATCATAGTTTCCGAAGAAACAGGCAACATCTCTATGGCTATTGCAGGAAAACTTGAAACCCATATTGACATGGGAACTCTCCGTGATATATTAACTGATATGTTCACATCCCAGAAAAAGGCAGGGCAATGAAAAGGCGGTTGCTTGAAAATTTCGGATTAAAGGTTACTGCGGTTATCATAGCTATAATTTTGTGGTTTTTCGTTATTTCAAAAGGTCAGTCTGAGATATCAATTGATGTCCCCGTGGAACTTAAAAATATACCCCAGGGGCTTGAGAGTGTTAAGCAGGGAGCGAAATCCGTAAATGTGAGTCTGAAAGGACAGGACAGGATTCTCAGAAATATGAAGCTGTCTGACGTAAGGGTTCAGGTGGATTTGAGCAAGGCAAAAAAAGGAAGGGGAATACACTATATAAACAAGGATGATGTTAAGGTTCCCCCAACAATAAACATTACGGGCATAACCCCCTCGTCTGTGTCTATCGTGCTGGAAGAAACAGTTATTAAGACCGTGCCGGTCCATGCAATTACAGCGGGCAGTCCCAAAGAAGGATTTGTTGTGAGTTCCGTGGAAATTATGCCTAAGGATGCGACCATTGAGGGAATAAGGACAGAGACTGGCAAAGTAAAATTTTTGAGGACCGAGCCTGTTGATATTTCAGACGCTGATAAAACTTTTTCGCAGACTGTGCGCATTGACATGTCCGGCAGGAATATAAGGGTAGATTTGCAGGAAGTGAATGTAAAGGTAGTTATAAAAGGAGGAAAAAAATAGTTGTCGGTTTTTAACTGACAACTAACAACGATATGAAATTATTCGGTACAGACGGCATAAGAGGCAGGGTGAACAAACATCCCATGACTCCTGAAAATGTGCTCAAGATAGGAATGGCTGCGGCTAAAGTTCTGAGGAAAAAGCACGGCAGGAATATGGTGCTGATAGGAAAGGACACAAGGCTTTCAGGTTATATGATAGAAAGCGCCCTTACCTCCGGAATTTGCTCAATGGGGATGAACGTAACGCTTGTCGGGCCTATACCGACTCCCGGAGTGGCGTTTCTTACAAGGGCTCTGAGGCTTGACGCAGGGATTGTGATATCTGCATCGCATAACCCTTATGAGGATAATGGGATAAAGTTTTTTTCAGCTGACGGGTTCAAGCTTCCCGATGAAATAGAAAAGAGCATAGAAGAGCTTGTTGTTGATGACGGGCTCGGCACGAAAAGGACGTCGGGTTCTGAGATTGGGAAGGCATACAGGCTTGATGACGCAACAGGCAGATATATTGAATATATAAAATCAACAGTGCCCAAAGGCGTGACGCTTGAAGGAATAAAGGTTGTCGTTGACTGCGCAAACGGCGCTGCATATAAAACAACGCCGTGGGTTCTGCGCGAACTCGGCGCTGAAGTTACAGTGATAAACGATAAGCCTGATGGCAGCAATATTAACGACGGATGCGGTGCGCTCTATCCTGAAATGCTTCAGAAGGCAGTCAGGCAGCACCGGGCTCATGCCGGCATTGCTCATGATGGCGATGCTGACAGGACCATTTTCTGCGATGAAAAAGGCAGAATCGTCAACGGAGATCAGATTATAGGGATATGCGCGAGAGAGTTTAAAAGGGAAGGAAGGCTTAAAGGCAATACAGTTGTCTCCACGGTTATGAGCAACCTCGGGCTTGAACATTATCTTGCAAGTAATGGGATTAATTTTATAAGGACTAAGGTCGGAGACAGATTTGTTGCCGAGAAGATGCGCGCAGGCGGATATAACTTTGGCGGAGAACAATCCGGGCATATAATATTCTCTGATTACAATACAACAGGAGACGGGCCTATCACTGCCCTTCACGTGCTTCATCTGATGAAGAAAAGAAATAAGCCTTTTTCAAAGCTTGTATCTGATATAACGCTGTATCCTCAGATTCTCATAAATATTGAGACAGAAAAGAGAAAGGACTTTAAATCAATTCCGGAGATAGGGACAGCAATCAGGAAGGCCGAGGAAAGACTCGCCGGCAACGGCAGGATACTTGTAAGGCCGTCAGGCACTGAGCCGAAGATACGGGTGATGGTTGAGGGTAAAGAAAGGCGGCTGATAGAGAAAGTCGGTAATGAAATCGCAAAAGTTGTGAGAGAATATTTATAAGTAATATGGATTAAGAATGGCTTTTTTCATCTCATTTCTTGCCGGTGTCATCCTCTTATATTTATTTCAGTATTTCCCCTTCACAAGCAGTATCCTGTTCCTTCTGTTTCTTGCCGGCCTGTTTTTTAAGAAAAGATACCTGTTGATTCCCGTACTTGTTTTCGGAGTTTTATATGCTTTTTTCAGGTATGCGCCTGAGACTGATTTTTCTGATATAAGGGGAAAAGAAATAATCGTATCAGGGGAGTTCAGTTCAGGTGCGGCCTTGACATCCACCGGAAAATTCATTCAGGAGTTTCATGTAAGCTCGGCATCAGACGAGGAAACAGGGAACGCATTAAAAGAGATTGAAGAGAGAGATATTTTTGTTTTTTCAGATACGGAGTTTGAGGTCGCAAGCGGCGAGGAGTATGAGATAGCTGTTAAGCTCGGCAGGGACAACAGGAAGTTCAATCCCGGAATGATTGAAAATAACCCCGAGCGGCCCGGGGCAAACCTGATTGAAGTCAGGAACTCAGGGGGCGGCAAAAAAAGTATATGGCCAGTGTTTGAGGATGCAAGGGCAGGACTAAACAGGCACATAACGGATAACTTCAATGATGATTCAGGCGCTCTTATCTCTGCCATAACAACAGGGCAGAGAGGCAATATGAGCGAGGGGTTGAAAGACGCCTTTAACTCAACAGGGCTTGCTCATGTCTTAAGCATTTCAGGCACTCATTTCGGAATATTCTCTGTCTTGCTGTTCGGTCTGTTCAGGCTTGCAATAAAATTTCTGCCGTACAGTTTGCTACAGAGAATTACACTCTACGTCACACCGTCTCAGGGCGCAGCGGCTCTGAGCCTTCCGTTCATGTTTGCATATCTGGCCCTTTCGGGATGGAGCATTCCGGCAGTGAGGTCTTTCATAATGATTAGCCTGTTTCTCATGGGGCTCTTGATAGGCAGAAAAAGATTCTGGCTTAACTCGCTTTTGTTTGCCGCATTCGTAATTGTCCTGTGGAATCCCGAGGCTCTGTTCAGCCTTTCTTTTCAGCTTTCATTCCTTGCAGTGCTGTTTATCGGGTTTTCAACGGAGATGGGCAAAACAGAGGAGCAAGAAAACAGCACAGCGGCCCCGGCCAGGGCGGGACTGCGTCACTGCGCTGCTGCTCTTCGGGCTTCTGTTTTGCTTACGCTTGCAGCCTCTCTGGGAACAGCTCCTCTGGTTGCATATCACTTTCATTATTTTTCCGTTATATCGCCGCTGTCCAATCTCTTAATTACGCCGCTGATAGGTTTTGTGCTCTTGCCGCTGTCGCTGTTATCGTCTTTTATATTTCTTTTTACAGGACATTATATGTTCGGCTCTCTTGCAGCGATAATAGCTGATATTACTGTTTATCTTGTGAGATTCGCGGCAGAAATTCCATTTGCGGATATAAAGATTCCCGCATTCCCCCTGTTTGCGGTAATAATATTTTATGCGGGCTTTGGTTTTTATTTTTTCGCAGGCAGGAAAAAAATGATTCCTGTAATCACCTCTTTTCTGATGATAGCCTATTTGTCGGCGCATATCTTTTTAAGAGGCAACGAAATGGGAGTCACATATCTTGACGTCGGGCAGGGAGACGGAGCTGTCATTGAACTTCCCGATAAAAAGGTTGTTGTGATGGATACAGGAAGAAGCGGCCGCGAAGTTTCTGCATTTTTGAAATACCTCGGCATGAAAAGCATAGACGCACTTGTTCTTTCACATGCAGATTCCGACCATGCGGGAGGAGCAGATTACCTGAAGGCGCGGTTTAAGGTTAAAGAGATGTGGGACAGCGGCAGGATTATTTATCATGAAGAAGACAGCGCTAAGACAGTTCGCAGGATTCTTGAAAGGGGCGATGTTATTGAAGGCAAGGGATATAAGATTTATGTTCTGCATCCGTATAAGGAATTTTATACCATGGGCAGCGACAGCGATATCGGAGGAAATGACAGCTCACTGGTATTAAAGGTAGAGGGAAGGAATAAATCATTCTTATTCACAGGAGATATTGAAGAGGAAGCGCAAGAGGATATAATCCATCTCGGCAAATGGCTTAAGAGCGATGTTATTAAAGTCCCGCATCACGGCGGAAAGACGTCGGCGCATGAATTTTTCTTTGATGCAATACTGCCTGAAATCGCAGTGATAAGCGCAGGAAGGGACAATGCCTTCGGCCATCCTCATCAGGATACGCTTGAGATGCTTGAGGCCGCAAAAATATACCGCACGGACATGAACGGCGCCGTAAAAATAACGGAAAAGGACGGCAGGCTTGAGGTTAAAACCTACGAAGATTTCAGGTTTTCAAAGACAAAAACCTTTGCCGGAGAGATGAGGAATATAAAGAGGCTTTTTGAGGTGTGGTGAGGGTGTTCATATTAAGCCTGAGAAAGATTTTTTGAGCTTTGTCGTTAGCCGCCTTTATAGGTTGCCAACTGACTTATCTGTTCCTGAGTACCATCCGCTGTAGCTGAATATGTTTGCTATTTTCTCAAGTAATCCGTGTATTCTCCCTTTCCCCCTGAAATTCGGCATAGGATTTCTTTTTTTATGCTTAGAGAGGAGCAAAACAAAATTATCATGGACTCCTTTTGACATCAATCCTTTGTCATCAGCCTTGCTGAATAGTGTTTGTGCTAAATCTAAGTAACCATAAACCAAATAAGTGCAGATTGAACGAATTATCTTTTCTTGTGTGATGTTATTCATTAACAGCACCTGTTCCGGACTTTTAAAATACAGGGCATCTCCAAACACCAGCTGCCCTTTTTGATTGCCGGTGCCCATGCCTTCCTTCCTCTTCCAATAGTAGCGCTTAATATCAAAAAGCTCAAAACCCTTTTCACGAATAAAACTATCGACTTCATTGAATAACGGTTGATTTTTGTATAGTTTAGCGAACTCCACTTCAAGCTCTAACCCGATTGCATTGTCAAGATAGTCGGTACTGCCCTTCAAAATAGGCAATTCGTATCCTTGGGTATCAATTTTGATAAAATCAACCTCAGCAATACCATTTTTTCGCAGTTGATTATCGAGGGTATCT
>QZJQ01000044.1 GCA_003599795.1 Nitrospiraceae bacterium | reverse complement strand
TGCCGCGCCTCCGGGAGATGTAGCAGGTGCGATTGAAAATACCTGGAACGATGCCTCCAGTCAGATCAAGACGGTGGTCAACAAGGTGGTGTTTCCGGCAATTGACCTGATTCTGGCTGTATTCTTCTTCGCTAAACTGGCGATGGCATATTTTGACTATCGAAAGCATGGTCAATTTGAATGGGCCGCACCTGCAATCTTGTTTGCTTGCCTTATATTTTCATTAACGGCCCCCCTATACATCTGGCAGATCCTTGGCATGTAAATACAGGGAGGCATCCCATGAAAGATGCCTCCTTAATGCGTATATCATCAACCGATACGCTTGATCCTTTAGGTTAACTGTCGAATTTCCGATCGTAAAGCAATGCTGCATTAAGAACTACCAATACAGAACCTGCATTATGAACCAGTGCGCCTGTAATCGGATTGAGCAATCCCAGCACAGACATTGTAACTGCAACAAAGTTGATACACATGGAAGCGGTGATATTTCCTTTAATCGTATTAATCGTAGAACAGGAGAGCCGTTTGAGATACGGAATCTTAGAAATATCATCGCCCATTAAGGCAATATCAGCCGCTTCTACCGCAATATCACTGCCCATGCTGCCCATTGCTACACCCACATTTGCGGTCTTGAGTGCAGGTGCGTCATTAACACCGTCACCGATCATGCAGACGTTCTTGCCCGCATTTTGCAGCAAGGTGATGTTTGAAACCTTTTCTTCCGGCAATAGCTCAGCACGAACTGCGGTAATACCGACCTGTTTGGCAAAAAAGTCTGCAGTTTTGCGGTTGTCGCCTGTGAGCAGAACGGTTTCAGTATCCATTTCAGAGAGCCTATTTACTATTTCTTTTGCAGTAGGACGCAGCATATCGGATAGTGCAATCACTCCGATACAGATACCATCCGAAGCCACAAGAATAGAAGCTTTACCTTGTGTACGCAGTTTTTCCAAAGCAGAGTAAACTTCGTCTCTAATTTCAACTCCGCTACTTAGCAAAAATTTTTCGCTGCCGCAATAAAGTTTCTTTCCTGCTACATCAGCAAAGATGCCCTTGCCGGCAACCATCTGAAAATCAGCTGTTTCGGTCAAATTCAGACCGCTGTTTTTAGCATGTGCGACTATGGCTTTACCCAGCGGGTGTTCGCTTTTTGCTTCCGCGGATGCAGTAAGAGCAAGCAAATCTTTTTCAGTCATAGCTTTATTAAAAGAAACTATGTCGCTTACTTCCAATTTGCCGTAGGTCAGCGTTCCGGTTTTATCAAAGGCGATGGTATCCACTTTGCCCATCTTCTCCAACGCTTCGCCGGATTTGATGATAACGCCATGCTTGGTGGCCTGACCGATTGCGGCCATAATGGAAGTAGGCGTAGCCAATGCAAGTGCGCAGGGGCAGAATACGACCAGCACTGTGACGGCTCTATTGAGCGCAACCATCATATCCGCACCAATTCCCCATGTGACAAAAAAGGTGGCAACAGCAATGATCAGAGCAATGGGAACAAGCCATACGGCCCATTTGTCCACGATGCGCTGCATTGGCGCCTTCTTGTTCTCTGCTTCTTTTACCATATTGATGAGCTTTTGTAGGGAGGAGTCCTCACCAACGTTTATGGCTTCTATGTCGATAGAGCCGAAGCAATTCATAGTTCCGCAGAAAACTTTTTCATCCACTGTCTTGTCAATAGGAAGCGATTCACCTGTCATAATTGACTGATCAACCGATGTGTTACCCGAAACGATTTTGCCGTCAACAGGGATGGTTTCACCGGGAAGGACACGGAGCAGATCGCCAACATTTATCTGTGCGGCAGGTATGATTTCCTCGATTAATTTTCCATCCTTCTGTACCAGCTTGCGTCCCTCAACCGGTGCTAAGGATAAGAGCTTAGAAAGTCCCTTTTTAGCGCGAGCCACTGTCATATCCTCTAAGATCGCACCAATAGCCATGATGAATGCTACTTCACCGGCTGCAAATAATTCACCGATACCGATGGATGCAATCATAGCAATCGAGATAAGCAGTGCAGACGAAATCCATTTTTCAAAAATTAACCTTGTTACTGCCAGATAGACAAGCGGAAAACCAGAAATAATTACCGTTACCCATGCAGGATCAACAATAAGCTCATTGCCGGTGAGCAGCAAGGCTAGGCTTATCACTAAAAATATGCCAGAAACAACGGTCATTTTGAATCCGGCCAAGAAATCACTTATTTTTTTAAACATATTCAGACCTCCTGCTAATACTACTTGCTGTTCTATAAGAAAAGTAGTACTATTTATATGATAGTGAACAATTTGTTCAATAACATTATAATTCAGTTAAACAGCTTGAAGCAACAAACAGATTGATGCGATTGTGCGTTACTGAACGATTTTGAGTATTTGTTCAGCAGGAGGTTATTATGGATCGGCGGCAACAAAAAACAAGAGAGGCGATATTTGAGGCATTCAGTAAACTGTTGTCCTCAAAAAGCTATACTAAAATTACAGTACAGGAGATTATTGACGAAGCAAACATCGGTAGAAGCACTTTTTACTCTCACTTTGAAACTAAGGATGATTTGCTAAGGGAGATGTGTACCGACTTGTTCGACCATATCTTTTCAGATAGACTTGATACCGAAGGTACCCATGATTTTTCTATAGCCGATGGCAATCCAAATTCTATGATTACTCATATCCTGTATCATCTGCGGGATAACAAAAAGAATATTATTGGAATTCTTACCTGTGAAAGTGGCGAACTGTTTTTGCGTTTTTTCAAACAATATCTGAACGAGTTGATTATCCAGCATCTTTTGAAAGATGTTGAAAGAAAGAATACAGATGTTCCTGATGATTTTCTAGTTCACCATATTTCAGGAAGCTTTGTAGAGATGGTACAATGGTGGCTTAAAAACAATATGAAACAATCACCGGAGGAATTGGCTGAATATTTCTCATCGGTAATCATTCCGATTATCTAATTAAATCAATTTCTAAATTTAATTACATGAGTAAAATGATGGGGCAGGAATTATCTTGCCTCATCTTTTGTTTTCTGTAGCAGAAAGAGGAGGTATGTAATGAATTTAATTCGTCCACCGCCCCTGTGCAAGCATTACCTGGACTATACTGGGTATGTAACGAACTGCGAGCCGTTGCATCGTAACGAAAGTGCAACGGCTCAACCTTGTGAATAAGAAGATGCGGTGACATCGGTGGTACTGTCCTTGAATCCCACTTGCATCCCGTGCAATAACATCCCTTGACTGTGTATCGGAATACCGATATAATGGATGCAGGTGATGAAAATGACAATACAACAGATATTACAGGATATGAAAATATCCCGTTATCGTTTATCGAAAATCAGCGGGATTCCATGGGCAACTCTCGCAGATATTTATTCAGGTAAAACTCATCTGGACCGGTGTGGTGCGGGAACACTTTCCAAATTGTCCAAAGCACTTGGCCTGTCCATTGAGGAACTGCTGGCACTGGAAACAGAGCCGGAAAAAAGCATAGCCTCCGGGACACCAGACGAAAAAACTTACTTGGAAACCGGACTGTCGAAAAGCATACAAAAAGCAATTAAAGACTATTTAGAAGGAGAAAAGGAGCAGGTGTTATATCTTGACTGCCTGTGGAATGAGTTATACGGAGCCATTAATGCCGATCTTTGGGCTGGCTTAATTACGGAGGAACAGGCAGGCTATCTGCGTGCAAAATATCTTGGCATCGAGGGAAAGGGGGATGGTATCAATGATTGATTTTACATCGTGTGAAGTAAATAAATTCAGAGCCTACGGCGGGGCCAATGGGAATAAAATTAATATTCTTTATGGGGGAAATAGCTATATGCTTAAATTCCCGCCTGTCCCAAGCCGCAATAAAGCTATGAGTACACCAATGGATGTATCAGTGAATACCTCGCCTGTCATATCTTTGCATCCCTCGGATTCAAAACTCAGGAAACCCTGCTCGGCACCTATACTGATCCACGGGGGAAAGAAAAAGTAGTAGTGGCCTGCGGAGATTTTACCGAGGGCGGCAAAAGACTGATTGAGTTTGCGCATCTGAAGAATACCTGTATCAACAGTGAACAGAATGGATATGGCAAGGAGCTTTCCTCCATCATACAGGCAATAGACGAGCAGACGCTTCTGCCGTCGGATCAGTTTCGGGATTTTTTTTGGGATATGTTTATTGCCGATGCCCTGCTTGGCAATTTTGACAGGCATAATGGTAACTGGGGTGTTCTGGTAAATGAACAGTCTAAAACAGTGGAAATTGCTCCCGTTTACGATTGCGGCTCCTGTCTTTATCCGCAGCTTGCAGCTAAGGATATGGAGGCTGTACTGAATAGTTAGGATGAGATTGACAGACGTGTCTATGTCTTCCCTGCCTCGTCCATTGAGGAAGATGGAAAGAAAATTTCCTGCTTTGAATTTATCTCTTCTTTGAAAAATCCGGACTGCACGGCGGCGCTGAAAAGAGTTTCCGCATGGATTGATATGGAGAAAATAAGCACGATTATCAACGAAACACCGACGCTGCTTCCAATACAAAAGGAGTTTTATACTGTGATGATCTCAGAACGAAAGGCAAAAATCATTGATTACAGCATGGAACAACTTATGAAACTGGATAGGCAGAGGTCGGAGCATGAGGAACTGCAAAGCCATGGGCAGCAGTTTCATATGTGATGTGAATACCCTGTAAAAAAGAACTGCGCCGTTCACGAAGAATGGTGCGGTTCTTTTATCTTCCCTGTCCCTGTATCAGTCTTTAGTACGGCAGTCGGGACAGGGAGAGCCAGTAATATAGGGCTTTTTCTTTCTAACTGAAACCAAGCAAGGGAGGGATAAACGCGTTCATTTTCAAATAGATTTTTTATGCAGGGATGTTATATAATAGAGATATCAAATAATAAAGTTTGAAAGAACTATAGCCACAATAAGGTTGAAGGGAGGCTAGAGCAATGTCAGTGAAAACAGTAGAAGAAATCAAAACTATTGTAGAACCGATCGCGCGCAAATATGGTGTAGAGCGTGTGTATCTGTTTGGTTCTTATGCCCGCGGAGATGCTACTGAGAACAGTGATGTGGACTTACGGGTGGATAAAGGGTCTCTTAAAGGGATGTTTGCTCTATGCGGCCTCTATACAGAAATTGAAGAAGCTCTGCAGATGAAAGTTGATATTTTGACGACCGGAAGCCTTGAAGATGCCTTCCTTCATAAGATACAGAATGAGGAGGTGCTTTTATATGAGGGAGTAGCGAAATGCTGATGTGCTCCGGCATATCATTTCGTATTGCAATGATATCCAGGAAGCAGTTCAGCGGTTTGGGGAGGACTATGCGGTGTTTAAGCAGGACTCAGTATATAAGAATGCTACCGCTCTTTGTGTATTACAGATTGGAGAATTGACTACACATCTCACGGAGGATTTCAAACAAACTTATACTGGAATTCCCTGGACACAAATTAAGGCATTACGTAATTTGATTGCTCATAACTATGGCAAGATTGATGATGAGAGCTTGTGGGAAACCATTACAAATGATATTCCAAAGCTGAAGGATTATTGTTCAACCATCATTCAACAGTTTGATGTGCTAATGCAGGAGAGCATTATTGAACCTGAAGATGAACAGGGAATGCCGGGTATTTCAATGAAATAAGCAAGTAAGAGGGCACGCTGGTCAGAAATGATTAAGCGTGTTTTTTATTGCAATTTTTTTGCCAGCAGTACAATTACTTCTTTTAAACAATAATTACCTTGCAAATCTTCAGCAAAAAGAAAAAATGCAGACGGGAGCTTGTTAAATAACAGGCTCCTATATTTTTTTATACGGAAGGAAGTGATTGCCCATGTTCATATGGGATTTCGTCGCCGACACAGTGCTCGGACAGATCATTGACTGGGTTTATGGACAGATCATCGGCTTTCTTGGGAACTTTTTCTCAGCTATGGGCAACATGGGGGCTGAATTGTTTGAGATGAGCTGGGTAAAGTCCATTGTCCTGTTCTTTGTTTATCTGGCATGGGCTCTATATGGGACCGGGCTGGTTGTATCCGCTTTTGAATGCGGAATTGAGTATCAATCCGGTCGCGGCAGCATTAAAGATACGGCCTTAAATGCCGTCAAAGGCTTTATGGCTGTCAGCCTGTTTTCAAGCGTACCGGTAGAACTGTATAAACTGTCAATTTCCTTGCAAAGCAGTTTAACTGCGGGGATTACCGGTTCTGATTCAGGCATCGATACCATCGCTACCAACATCATTAATGAGCTTTCTGTTGCAGGAAATCTTCAAAGTGCAGGAAGTGTTGGCGTATTTGGCGGTATGGGAGTCATCACCAGCCCCATTATGATGCTTTTTATCCTCATACTGATGGGTTATGCGGTGATCAAGGTGTTCTTCGCCAACCTTAAACGCGGTGGTATCCTGCTCATTCAGATTTCGGTAGGCAGTCTGTATATGTTCAGTGTCCCCAGAGGATATATTGATGGCTTCATCAGCTGGTGCAAGCAGATTGTTGGCCTGTGCCTGACGGCCTTTCTGCAGTCCACCATCCTAATCGCCGGGCTTATGGTGGTAAAAGATCATGCCCTGCTTGGACTGGGGCTTATGCTGTCTGCCGGAGAAATTCCCAGGATTGCGGGAGCCTTTGGGCTTGACACCAGCACCAAGGCCAACCTCATGAGTGCCGCCTATACGGCACAGACTGCCGTCAACATGACGAGAACGGTTGTAAGGGCGGTGGCAGCTAAATGAAGTTGGTTTACATCTGTTCCCCCTATGCGGGGGATATCGAAAAAAATATTCGGTTTGCTAAAGCCGCCTGTCATTATGCTATGGAGCAAGGCTGTGCACCAGTAGCTGTTCATCTTTTGTACCCGCAATTTCTGAACGATGCAGTTCCAACGGAACGTGAGGCCGGCATCCGAATGGGACTGCGGGTACTTGCATCCTGTGAGGAACTGTGGATCTGCGGAGAGCATATCAGCCACGGCATGAGCTGTGAAATCGCTGAAGCAAAACGGCTCGGCATTCCCATTCAAAACATATCAAGCGAACAAATACAAGGAGGAATCCATATGAAACAATACGGTATCTGGGCACGCCGGAGTGCTGCTTCGGTCTGCGGCCCAGCAGAAGCATGGCTGAAGCGTGACGGTAAGCCTGTAACTTTTGAAACTTATGAAGAAGCGGCGGCTGAAGCTTCAAGGCTTATGAGTAAAATCGGCACAGCCAATGTGTCCTACTATCCTAAAGAAAGAGAAATCGAGCTGGAGGAAACGCCTTCCCCCGGCATGAAGCTGCAATTATGAATGCTTCGCTGACCCTCGGCAGCCTGTTTGACGGGATTGGCGGATTTCCCCTGGCAGGCGTCCGGCAGGGCTTTGTTCCTGTGTGGGCCAGCGAAATCGAGCCGTTTCCTATAGAAGTTACAAAAATACGTTTTCCGGAAATGCTCCATGTAGGAGATATCACAAAGCTTAACGGTGCGGAGCTGACTCCTGTTGATGTAGTCTGCGGCGGCTCACCATGCCAGGACCTCTCGGTGGCCGGCAAGCGTGCCGGACTTCAGGGTGAGCGTTCCGGACTGTTTATGGAGCAGATTCGGGTGATCAAGGAGATGAGAGCGCATGACAAAGCAAGCAGAAGGGCAGATGACGCTGTTCGACCTCGATACATGGTGTGGGAGAATGTCCCCGGAGCCTTCTCCAGCGCAGACGGAGAGGACTTTCGAGCGGTGCTTGAAGAAACCTGCCGAATTGCGGACAGCACCGTATCTGTACCTCGACCTCCGGGAGGGGTATGGCTCCCTGCTGGGGCCATATTGGGATATCAATTCTCACTTGCTTGGAGGATATTGGACGCTCAATACTGGGGCCTCGCCCAAAGACGCAAGCGTATCTTCCTTGTCGCAGATTTTGGAGGCCGAACCGCACCCGAAATATTATTTAAGCAAGACAGCCTGTTTGGGAATTCTGCGCCGGGCGAGGAAGCGCGGCAAGGAGCTGCCTCTTGTTCTCAAGCAAGCACTGGAGATCCAGGCGGGAATCCATGCTATATAGAAGGAGAAAGCGGCCACGGCTATGTATCCACAGAAAAAAATAAACAGATTACGGAAAACGGCTCAAACATGACACCGTCTATCCTGTGTCTCAATGATCAGGGCGGCAACCGGATGGATGTAACGGAAAACATGGCGGCCACTTTGCGTGCGCAGATGTCAGGTCATCCACCCCTTGTGCTGGGAAGCCAGCAGGGAGGAGCTGAAATTTGTGAAGACCTGTGTCCTACTATCACCTCGGCAGCGGGCACAAGCGGGAACAACCAGCCGGTACTGTTTGAGAACCACGGTATTGACTCCAGATATACAGGGCCTCATGCTGTGGCCCCTACCATGTCTGCCCGGTATGGTACTGGCGGTAACAACGTACCCCTAATTGCTCAGCCCGATGTGCTTTCTGAAGATGAGTGTGCCGAACTGTCACCTGCGGATACCTACTGCATAGCTGGAAATATCATTGACCGCAAGGACCACAACGGAGGAAACGGCATGGGTTTCCAGCCGAACATCAGCTATACATTAAACACTGCGGACCGGCATTGTGTTTTCTCCCAGCAGAGGAGTGACGAATATGTGTCAAACCATGTAGTTAGCACTCAGAGCTCGAGGCAATACAAGGACTCTACAGACCTTGTATGTGAAATAGACGTTGCTGGTCTGGACTGCCGAAACGGTACAGAAAACAAAGATCTGAGCGGCACCCTTCAATCCAAGACGGATGGAGGATATTCTCTGAATAATGTGCATCCTGTCCGTATCGGGAAGCTAATCCGGCGCCTGACACCTCTTGAATGCGAAAGGCTCCAGGGCTTTCCAGATTACTGGACGGACATCCCCGGTGCCTCGGACAGTGCACGGTACAAAGCTCTTGGCAACAGCGTGGCGATTCCCTGTGTGGAGCATGTGCTCCGGGGGATCGCATATTTTTTAAGAAAATCTAAACAAGAACAGGAGGAATCCGAATGTATATCTACCCAGACAACCTGAAATCCAAAGCGGTATTATGGCTGTGGCAGCTGCGCGATATCGGTGTAATCGGCGTCGGTCTTTTGCTATCTGTGTTTGCGCTGGCGCAGCTTAAGTTTCTGCCGCCTATCGTTATAACGACCCTCTATGCTTTCTTGACCATCCGGTTTGATGACACCAGCATCCTGGACTTTATAAAATATGCCTGTGCATTCTTCTTAATCAAGCAGCAGACCTACGAATGGGGGTATACCAAACAATGAGCAGAAAAGAAAAAAAGGTGGAAAAGCAAAAGCAGTTTACTCGCCAGCTTATCAACACAAAGGTCGTTACAGACCGCAGCCTGGTGACTTACCGCGGCGATGAGCTGGTGTACTTTATCATCAAGCCCACCAACATTTCTGTCCTCTCCGAGTCCAGCATCTCAGCGCGGATCTACGCCCTGATGACCGTCCTCAAAGGGATGGCGGAACTGGAGTTCCTATGCTTAAACAGCCGGGAAAACTTTGAGGATAATAAGAGGTTCCTGAAAAGTCGCATAGAGCAGGAGCATAACCCTGCTGTGCGAAGGCTCCTTGAGTATGATCTGACCCACCTTGACCGTATACAGGTACAGATGGCAACGGCGCGGGAATTTCTTGTTATTATCCGGCTGCGCAACGAAAAGGAAAGCGAGGTGTTCCCGTATTTAAACCGTATAGAGAAAACACTGCGGGAGCAGGGATTCTCCACCAAGCGAGCAGGCAGTGAGGATATCAAGAGGATGCTGGCAATATATTTCGAGCAAAACGTCACGTCCAAGAAATTCGAAGACTTCGACGGAGAACGCTGGATCATCCTGAACGACTGAAAATTTCTGCTGCGTTTTAGAAACTTTCGTATAGCTATTGAAAAGATTGTGTGGTAATGTGTGTTGCTGGAGGTGATTGAGAATGGCAATGTCACAGGAAGAGATACTGGAGATTGTTACTACAGAGCTAATGGAAAAGGGTCTTATAGAACTGCGCGATGTTGAAAGGAATAACCAGCCCGATCTATACCAAGAGGTTAGGGAGCTAAGCGGGAAAGTAGAAAAAATCCTTGCACAGATGAGCAGGGAGGACAGAGAAACTATAGAACAATATTTTGACCAAAAGGACCGCCTGACCAATAAGGAACTTAAGCACCTTTACCTGCAGGGGGCAAAGGATTGCGTTGTGCTGCTTAAATATCTGACGGTAATATAGCTTCCAAAGACTGGCTTGCTAAATAAGCTGGTCTTTTTGTGAATGTTTTTTATACTTGCAACTATTTAAAGGAAAGCGAGGGGGAATCAATGAAAACGAATTTTTATAAATATGCACCTGCTGTTTTGGCTATCATAGGTTTTATTTTCAGCACATGCATTTACAGTATTGCTAAATTCCTGCCATCTGGCACAAGTTTAGTATTATGGGGGGCTCTTACACTAAGTCAAACATTTTCAGGACTGATGCTTGGGCTGGCAATTAAAAGGCTGCATAATAGATCTAACAGCGACGTTTTAACAGGATTACAAAACAAACGTTACTTTTACAATAGGCTCGCATATGAAATGGGACGCCTAAAACGGGTCAAGCTTCCCGTATCAATTGCACTTATTGATGTAGACGATTTCAAAAGTATAAACGACACATACGGACATGTAGAAGGGGATAGAGTCTTGCTGGAGCTCGCAAATATTTTCAAAGCATATGCACGGGCAAAAGACACTGTTACTGTTTGGGGCGGGGACGAATATGCAGTCATTCTGCCTGATACAGATATCAAGGGGGCAGAAGCATTTGCCGAGCGTATCAGAAGTGAGGTTGAGAAGC
The DNA here is from genome assembly GCA_003599795.1 of Nitrospiraceae bacterium. Taxonomy (GTDB): domain Bacteria; phylum Nitrospirota; class Thermodesulfovibrionia; order Thermodesulfovibrionales; family UBA1546; genus UBA1546. The sequence continues at coordinate 3,254 of QZJQ01000044.1, read as the reverse complement.
ACAATTTCCCTTATAAAGTCACTATTTCTGTTGGCATCACCTGCACTATTAAGGAAGATGATATGGAAAAGCTCATGGCAGTGGCAGATAAAGCGCTGTATAAGGCTAAAGAAACAAAGAATAATGTGGTAAGTATAGAAAGCTCATTATGCGTTGAATTGATTTGGCTTTAAGTTTAAGTCCATTGTTCATTTGATAGAGGATAATAGATAATTTTTTACCTGACATCAGCCCTTAGATAATAGTTGGCTGATTTTTTAATACCTAAATCAATGATTCAAGCAACAATTCCTACGAGTTGAGCAACGAAACCGACGAGTTGCGCACATGCTATAGAAAATCCCCTGTTTAAATGGTAACATGTGTAAGAATAAATCTGTCAAAGGCCCTTATTAAGGGATTTTATATAACCTGATAGAAATTTAGACAGGGAGGTGTTCAGATGACATTTGAGATAAGGCGAAGCGCATCGTATATACCCGTTAAAGACATGAAGAGAGCAATAAGGTTTTATCAAAGACTTTTTGGGCACAAAGTGGATGTAAAAGGTGAAAATCTTAGTGTCTTTGATTTCGGTGATTTTAAGTTCTGCCTCAAAAAAACAAATGAAGAAGTTGAAGAGGAAGACAGTTATCAATTAAGTTTTGAGATTACCGATTGGGATGAATTCTTTGAAAAGACGAGAATGCAATTTAATAAAAGAAATTTGGTTCCGTCTGCACTGGTGAGACTTGAGAGGGGCTGGTCTTTTGAAGCTAAAGACAGTGAAGGTAACGATATTAAAATCTCCTGGAGACCCTAAAATTAATAGCATCACCCAAAGGCCTGAAGATAGATCAGCGATCCTTTTTTGTTTCCATTCTTGGTAATGCAGGATTATAAAAATCATGAATGTAGTGTATGCCCATGAGTGTCATTTAAAGGGGGGAGGAATACTATCTGCATACACCAAAGTAAAGGCACTGTAGGACAAATAATCATTAAGAGGGACACTACCTGGCATTAGTATCCAAGTGTCTTATTTACGATAATCACTTTTATTCTGTCCTTTACAAACTGGCCGGTAATGAGAACAAAATCATTGCAAATTCTTTGATTATGACGACAATCAATGCACTTGTCAAGTTTAGTGCATGGCGTATCCTTTCCGAGTCTTTTCGCATCCAATGGAGCTGCAATCTGTCTTGTACGTTTGATTGCATCTTCTACGGTTCCGACTAGTTTATTAATGCCTGCTACAGCTATGACCTGTTTTGGTCCATATAACATGGGAGCCACGCGGCTCCCGTTGCCGTCAATATTGAATAGCTTACCGTCGTGGGTAATAGCGTTTGTACCGGTTATAAAAGTGTCTGCAGAAAAGTTCTTTAAATATAGTTCACGCTTTTCTTCTGATGTTAGGTTTGGCCGGTGTTTATCATAAAAGACAAAGTTGCCATTTCGCAGGAAATTAAAAACTCCCGTTTCCTCCAATGTAACTGAATCACCGCATCCAACGGTATCTCCTGGTTTTATTAATGTGGTCAACAGATGGATCAGCTCATTGTTACCCTGTACAAAATAACCAGCCATATTATTCTGCTGCAATTTATAAATTACCTGCTTTACCATTTCGTTCATACCCTCACCTATCTCGATAAATACAACTAATATTAGCTGTATTAAGCTGTATTTTAGATTAATTTCTATAATTAATTATACCACTAAGCCTATAAAAGCGAAATATGTCTTCCCAAAGCAGCATCTAAGCAGCTCCAAGAAGTCACAAGATGTATCGGATGTTCATATATCCAATTCAAAATGTGAGTATAAGTTGTGTAGATTTCCGAAACATAAAATAAGAACCAGGCTTGGTTTAAACCATGCCCGGCTTTTTTACAGAAAGGGGTTAACGAATAAAAGATTGTTTCGTAGGCGTAAGAGCATCTGCTAACCATAAAGGATGCATTTTTAAGATATCTTCTGGTAGCCTGTTACAAGGGAAATATTGCAAATCCAACGTTTCCGTTGAAGTCAGTGTAAGTTCTCCGCCCACTACCTCGGCTTGGAAACAACAGGTTATAAAATGAGTTACACGGCCATCCGGGTATTGGAAAACCTGGGAACTGGGATCAGAATAGACTCCAATTAGCCGTAGTATTTCAACTTGAAGACCGGTTTCTTCAAATACTTCTCTAATCGCTGCATTTTTAACTGTTTCCCCAGGTTCCACGTGTCCAGAAGGTATTCCCCAAAGGTTTACGTCAGTCCTTTTTTGTAGTAGTACCTCATGGTCCTTATTAAATATAACTATGGCTACCCCCGGACGAATTTCTTTGACTTCAACCATATACACATTCCTCCTTAAAAAAATAATGGCCCAAGGGGAAAGATTCAGCGCATAGGAAATACGCCGAACCATCCCCCTCGGGCCTTTTATGCCAATAGGTGCCTCCTGCCACAGCAGGATCTGTAGCCCTCGGTCACAACCCTTAACTACTGTAAGGTGGAACCCTAGCTACCCCATCCCGGTTCATGAGCTTATTAAATATAATTAATTATAACAGATCCTATATAAAATGTTTAGTAGTTGAGTAAAACTGCATAAATTCTTTTTTTGCGACTTAATTGAGATATATCTATTACAGCTTTTAGCCTTTTAAATTCCTTGTAGCGTTATGCAGTAAAAGTATCCGCAACCTACGGATCATTCTTAGCCTGCTCGAATTATTAGTGAAAATATAGTATAGTATAAAAATAAGGCGGTGTTCGTATGAGGGATTTGGAAAAACTAATTGATGAGGTTAACGGCTCAATGTCAATGGAGGGTATGCCGCTCACGAAGGCTGATAAGGATAGAATCAGACGCTGTGCAGGCAATGATGAGTTGGTGGAAGAAGCGATAGCTGAACTCATAAAAAAACACAAAGCTGTCAAGACACTACAGATAAACAAATGATTGGAGTAAGTGCTGAATAAGGGGCAAGGGGAATATTAGTCTAGGCTGATACTCCATTTTCATATGTTCCGGGTAAAGAAGCCGTTTGCTTTATTGTTATAATAGGGCAAGCGGCTTTTCTATATTCAAATAATATTATTGTTAACATAGATAAAACAGAATACATCTTGTGCCTGTTCAAATTGTAACAGGCCTTTTTTATGCCTATTTTAAAATCTAACACTAGTTTACAAGTTTGCCTAAGCAATCTTCTTTCCCTGTAAGTAGCATTTAACAGGTTCCAATATCGAAGCATATATTTTGCTATTTACGAGGG
>QZJQ01000021.1 GCA_003599795.1 Nitrospiraceae bacterium | reverse complement strand
CGGACTCCTGTTGATCGACGGTAGCGGAAAAGCCCATGCTCTCCAGCCCGGCCCTGATACTGTTGGCCAGATCAATTAAAATTTGCATGCTTCTTCTCCCCTATAAACCCTATTTTTTGGACTGTTCAGACGGTCAACGGTCAACTTCACCCAGAACAATGTCTATAGAAGCCAGAATCAAAACCGCATCCATGATGTGGGTACCTTTGGCCATCTCCGGAAAAGCGGAAAGCATAACATAAGTCGGAGAATAAATCCTTGTCCGGAATGGCTTTGTTGAACCGTCACTGACAATATGAAAACCGAGATGTCCCTTGGGGTTTTCTATCCGGTTGTAAACTTCACCCACAGGCGGTTTAATAACCTTTGGCACTTTAGCCATTACCGGACCCTCCGGAATATCTCTCAGCGCCTGCTGGATAATGTTCACACTCTGCTCTATTTCCTTGAGCCTGAGGACAAAACGGTCGAATGTATCACCGTTTTCCCTAAGCGGAACCTCGAACTTGAACCTGTCATAGATACCGTATGGCTCATCCCTGCGCAGGTCATAATCAACTCCTGTCGCCCTAAGGTTCGGTCCGTTGAACCCGTAATCAAGAGCCATTTCCTTGGAAACAGGAGCTACTCCGATGGTCCGTGACTGGAATATTTCATTTCCGGTGATAATACCATTGTATTCTTCAATATATCCAGGCATCTCATCCATCAACTGCTTTACTTCAGCAAGGAAGTCCTCCTCCAGGTCATGGGCAACACCGCCGATTCTCATGTAATTGGGTGTCAGCCTGTTGCCTCCGATACTGGTAATCATTTCCAGGATCTTGTCCCTTTCACGGAAGAAATAGAAGAAACCGGTGGCTCCGGCAATATCCAGGGCAAAACTGCCAAGGAATATCCCATGGCTGGCCATACGCTGCAGTTCGGCACAAATAACCCTGATATATTGAGCCCTTTCTGGAATCTCCTCTGTTATCCCCAGCAGTTTTTCCACAGCCATAACATAGGACAGTTCGTTTGCCAATCCCGAACAATAGTCCAGCCTGTCTGTGTAAGGAATAAACTGGTTATAAGTCCGGGCCTCCGCAAGTTTTTCCAGCCCTCGGTGCAGGTAACCAATGTGGTTGACGGCATTTACTATATATTCCCCGTCCAGGGTCAGGACACAGCGGTAAACACCGTGGGTGCTGGGGTGTACAGGTCCCATATTCAGGGTTAGTTCTTGTGTTTTTAACATTATTTCTACACCTCTACAATCCCGAAATTAAACTCTGTAGTTTGTCAGTCCTATGCAAGTTTAAAGTCCTTACGCAGCGGGTGCCCGACAAAATCTTCAGCCAACAGGATCCTTTTGAGGTTAGGATGACCGGTAAAGTTTATCCCCATCAGGTCATAAGCTTCCCGCTCCATAACATCAGCGGCCTTCCAAACAGATACTATCGAGGGAACCTCAGGATTGGCCTTGTCAACTTCAACTTTTACTGTCAGCTTGTGTTGATAGTTTAATGAGTTCAAATGGTACAGCACTGTAAAGTTCTCGGGATAATCTACTGAACTAAGGTTCAAAATCAGATTAAGTTCATACTTTGGATTATCCCTGAGCTCAGTCATAACCTCAACAATTTTGCCAGGTTTCACCTTAATGGACTGGTTGGTATTGTCTTCAAATATCTCGGCACAATCGCCAAATTTCTGATTAAGCTCGCCCACCAGAGCTTCACGATCAACAATCTTATCCAATTTCCTTTAACCTCGTATTAATTTTTTCAGAAATCCTGTCTGGGTGGAAAATCTTTTCCCTCAATGTTAGGAATCCGTAGACAAGCGCCTCCGGCCTGGGTGGGCAGCCGGGAATATAGACATCTACGGGCAGAAACATATCTGCTCCTGGAACTACATGATAAGAGTCCGTAAAAGGTCCGCCGCTTATAGCACAGCTTCCCATACACATAACCCATTTGGGTTCAGCCATCTGTTCATACAGACGTGCAATAAGTGGCTGCATTTTTTTAGTGATGGTACCGGCCACAATCATCAGGTCAGCTTGCCTGGGACTCCCCCGGAAGGCCTCGTATCCAAACCGGGCAAAGTCAAATTTGGCGCTGCTGGCATTCAGCATCTCAATAGCGCAACAAGCGAGACCGAAGGTAACCGGAAAAATGGACCTCGATCTGAACCAGCCTAACAACTTATCTGTAGTAGTAAGGATTACTTTGTTCTGGAGCAGTTCGTTAACCTGGTTTTCATTCATTACATCCATTCTAACGCTCCTTCCTTCCAAGCATACCAAAATCCAATTAATAGAATAGCGATAAAGATAAACATTTCAACTATGGCAAATAACCCCAGACTCTGAAACTTTATGGCCCAGGGATAGAGAAAAATTGTTTCTACATCGAAGGCTACAAAAATTAATGCATACATAAAATAACTGATTTTGAACTGGACCCAGGTATCACCCTGAGTTTCCAAGCCGCACTCATAAGTCTGCAGCTTGACAGGCGTAGGGTGCCTATGATTGTGATGAAGAATACGAGAAACAACAAGCAAAATCAACGGGAAAACGATGCCGACAATTAAAACGACAACTATCCCTGCATAACTAGTTAACATTGTTTCCCTCCTTTCGTCATTATTTTTTATAAGGCAAATGTTTCATATATCTATATCCATAAAAGCAAATCTCTGGGAAAGTTTTAATTTTGCGACTCTTTGAATATTCTTGAAATTCAGTTCCCATCGTATGGACAGCTCTTATGGTTATAGGCTGGGATTTTTTCTAAAGCTTACAATCTTGTTCACAAAAATTGTGGTATTAGTCATCATGTCAATTTCTGTACCGTCCATCAGTTCCAACCCGGTGGAATCATAAATCAGTTTAATTATCGGTCTGGTTGGCAGAGCCCTGTGCACATTGACCACAATACCAGTCGCCCCGTTATTTAGTTCCACAATACTCCCTACAGGGTAAATCTCACTGTTTTCAACAAATATTCTGACTATCACCGGGTCAAACTGGTAACCACTGGATGCTATAATAATTTCCATGGCTTCATATGGCAGAATGGCATTCTTATATACCCTGTCCGCTGTCAGGGCGTCATAGACATCGGCCAGGGCCACGATTTTGGAGTATTCATGAATTTTCTTACCGTCAATCCCCCCCGGGTAACCGGAACCATTACAACACTCATGATGTTCAAGGGCTATCCGTGCAGCATTGGAAGATATCTTCCCCTGTTCAGTCAGGAGCTCATAGCCCATTACCGTGTGTCTCTTGATTTCCTGAAACTCCTTTTCCGTCAGCGGGCCAGGCTTCTTGAGGATAGCATCCGGAATCTTCATTTTGCCCACATCATGAAGCAGGGCCCCGAGACCAAGTTCACGAAGCCGTATTCTTGAATAGCCCATCACAATCCCGGTGGATATAGCAAGAATACATACATTTACTGAATGAGCAAAAGTATAGTCGTCCAGGATCCTGATATCAGCAAGCTTACCGGCAATATGGCTGGTCTTTAACAACCGGTCGATAATATTTTCAACAACCTTACGGGCTTTATCAGTTTTGATCAGGCGACCGGTTTTAATGTCATTCATAATCTCCCGGACAACCCGCTCGGCATCTTCCCTTACCTCTGCGGAAATAATATCCGGGACTTGGTTCCGGTATATTCTCCTGGCCTTTTGCCCGGTCATTTCACCGTCTTCCGGTTGCTCATGATCCTGCAAATCAATACCTTCAGGTTCGACATAGACAGTAGGGACACCGTAATTGACCAGCCTGTCAATCCATTCTCTGGATAAAACCACTCCTTTACGTAAAAGAAGCCGGCCATTCCGACTGTATATCTCTTTTGCCAGAACCATTTCAGGCTTAGCGTTATATATAGCTATCCTTTTCACCCAGTCGTTCCTCCGGACCTTACTTAAACATTAAATATCTGAGTAATATATATTCTATATTGACAGCAAAAATCCCTTCTTACTTGAAGAAAAATGCCAAAAATTCAGTATCTTTGGTATGTTTTTGTGCTTTTTTGTTCTTATTTATTTAGTGACCTGCCACAAACTGCCATCTGTCTCTTTGTCCGCCCCAAGGTTCTTGCAGAATGATGCCCTGTGTAATCTGCAAATACCGTGTTTCCTGATGGCTTTAATGTGTTCAGATGTCCCATAGCCCTTATGAGCGGCAAAACCATACTCCGGATACTCTCTGTCATAGTCTGTCAAAATCCTGTCTCTTGTGACCTTGGCTATCACAGACGCTGCAGCAATTGAGGCACTTTTCCCATCACCCTTGACAATCGGCATCTGAGGCATTTTCACCCCAGGGATACTAACAGCATCCACAAGAAGGTAATCCGGTAATTGAGGAAGATTCTGCACCGCCCTCCTCATAGCCAGCAGGCTGGCCTGCAAAATATTTATGCTTTCTATCTCTTCCACACTTGAAATACCGACTGACCAACAGACAGCGACTTCCCTGATTTCGTCAAAAAGTTCGCTCCTTTTGCCGGGACTAAGTTTCTTGGAATCATTAAGTCCCCGAATACGAACATGCTCCGGCAACACTACAGCAGATGCGATTACCGGGCCGGCCAGTGGCCCGCGCCCTGCTTCGTCTACCCCGGCAATGATTCCAAAGCCATTATTCATTGCATCTTTTTCATAAAGGTGCATATTTTCCAGACGAAGGTATTCCTTGGCATCAAGTGCCTCTCTGCGGCAAAACCGGCGGTAAAGCTTTTTTACACTAAGTCGCGAATCCCGGCCAATGGCCTCCCTTAAATCTTCAGAAAGTAATGAGCCGGACTTCTTCAACATTGTTTGGATGTCATCTACCGTCATTTGTGAAATGTTCATATTCCCTCCGGTACCAGCCAAAGCATAACATAATATTTCTTCTGCTTCAATGGACAAAAACCTTCTATATAGTAAAATTTTTATTGCTATGGTAAGTAATGACTGTTGTTAAACGAATCTAATAAAGGAGTGTCCCATAATGGGCTTGTTGACAAATTACATTCAGGGCATCATTAGAGGGGAATGGTGTATTTATCAGAGCGGGCTGACGTCAGCCGGCCCATCGAACGGGCTCTTTGCGCTTCAGCGCTTAGAGCCCGTTGTACCCTTTGGGTAGAACCCGCCGTAAGGCGGGAGTGGCTTGCCGGCTAAGTTGTTGCCGTCTCAGAGAAATACACCCTTCCCCTCTTCCATTTAACCCAAAGAACAACTTGTCAACATGCCCCAAAAATGGGCACTCCCATTCTTTTCCCTATGAAAACCAAACTGGAAGGTGAAATTTCAGGCCTTTCATTCTGACTGCAGCCTATAGTTCATCAAGAGTAAATAAGCCAATTTTCCCGGCCCTGAATTCATTAAGGACGATAACTGCGGTTTTCAGTGTATCTATATTGCCTCCCATGACCAGACAACCCCTTTTGGCCCCTATCTTCCGCAGGGTCTCAGCCGGATCTTCCTCCAGTTCCTCAAGCTTGTACCTTGTCCGCAGGTTTTCCGGATATTTCAGGATAAGATAATCCAGCAGTTTTAAGGTAACCTGTTCAATATTGATAATCTCATCCTTAATGGCTCCTGTAACAGCCAGCTTAAAACCGATTTCAGGGTCGTCAAATTTAGGCCATAAAATTCCTGGTGTATCAAGCAGTTCCAGTCCTTTGCCAACTTTGATCCATTGTTTTCCCCTGGTCATACCCGGACGGTCCCCGGTCCTGGCCGAACCTTTCCCGGCCAGTCTGTTAATCAGAGAAGATTTGCCTACATTAGGGATTCCTACCATCATCAGCCTGACAGGCCTTGGTTTCCGGCCTTTGGCGGCGAGCCTGGCATTGACTTCATCAGCCCTGTCCTGAGCGGTGCCGATTAAACTGTTAATACCTTTTCCCTGTTGAGAATCAAGCGGAATACATATAGAGCCATTATTTTCCTGAAAATACTTTTTCCACTTCTCTGTCTGAGAGTCATCGGCAAGGTCAGCTTTGTTCAGGACTATAATTCTTGGTTTGTTTCCCAGAACATCGTCAATATTAGGATTACGGCTGCTTAACGGTATCCGGGCATCCAGGAGTTCGACCACCATGTCGACAAGTTTCAGGTTATCCTGTACCAGCCTCCGGGCCTTGACCATATGCCCCGGATACCACTGAATCGTATCTAATACCATTTTGATATCACCTGCTTTTAATGCAAGAGGCCTGACCTGTTAACAGGCCAGTAAATAAGGACCGCCTCCCCTATTATATTTTCCCTGGGCAGAGTTCCCCATCCCCTGCTGTCATCACTGTTATTCCTGTTGTCTCCCATCACAAAATATTCTCCTTCAGGGATACTTACAGGTCCGAAATCACCATACTTTAGCCCTGGCGGCAGAAATGGCTGTTCAATTAGCTTCCCGTCTATAAATATTTTGCTGTCTCTTATGAGCAGAGTTTCCCCGGGCAGGCCGATGACCCTCTTGATAAAATCCTTCCGGGGGTCGACAGGGTATTTAAAAACGATTACATCTGCCCTTTGCGGTTCAGATAACCTGTAATTCATTTTACTCACTATTATCCTGTCACCTTCTGTCAGGGTGGGTTCCATGGACCCGGATGGAATAAAAAAGGGTTGAAACAAAAATACCCTGATAATCACTGCCAGGATGATGGCTATGGCAATAGATTCCAGCATTTCGCTGAAAAAATACCCTTTCTTTCGCTCTGCCGGTTCCCCGGTTTCACCGTTTGCCCCTATCGTCCTTTCGTGAGGAGTAATTCCAGGTACTGTCTTCTTATCCATGTGGTCTTCATAAATATCTTGTTCTGCCAACAGTATTCCTCCTAAAAAGGCAAAAAGGGACTGTCACCCAGTCCCTTTGTTATTATCTGCGTTGTTCCTTTATTCTGGCGGCCTTTCCTCTAAGCTTCCTAAGATAGAACAATTTAGCCCTGCGGACTTTACCTTTCCGCACAATTTCGATTTTATCGATACGCGGTGAATGCAGAGGGAAAGTTCTTTCAACCCCTACACCGTATGATATCCTGCGAACCGTAAAGGTTTCCCTCATTCCGCCGCCGCGCCTTCTGATAACTGTTCCTTCAAAAACCTGAATTCTTTCTCTGCCACCTTCAACTACTTTTACGTATATTTTGACAGTATCTCCGGGACGAAACTCGACAATTTCCTTTTTCATTTGTTCTTCTTCCAGTAGTCTGATAATATCCATTCAATAATGCCCTCCTTCCTTTGAACGTTCTTAACCTGATATACATTCAGGCAGAGGACCGTCCTTCTCAGCCCGGAACCTTTTTCAGGTTCCAAAATGGCTAACAAATGGTATTATAGCATATCACAGCTGGAATATCAAGAAAGTTTTGCATACTGCTTCTTTCCTGCTTACTTCTCATTCCACCATGATTCACCCAAAAGCCTGTCCAGGACAATTGCCACAGCGCTTCTTACACTAAGGTGGTTATACTCACCGGGACCATAAACCGGTTCCAGGATATAATCACATTCAAGCATAGTCTCTTTCGCTATGCCCCAACCTGTCCCAAACAACAACAGGCATGGGCCGCCTTCTTTCAGCCGATGCCTCATTTCCCGATACCTGACGGTATTGGGATAGACACGGGCATCAGTGGTTATTATAATCGGCCTGACCCCGGTATGTTTCTCAATATCACCAATAGTATCTGCCAAAGTTGGAGAGAGAGTGACCCTGTCCAATGCCATCCGCCTGTCATTGTTATATTGCGCCCCATAACCCTTCTGCCAGTAGTCCAGAATGTCCCCGATCAGTGTTCTCTGAGTTTCCAGTGGATGGATCACATAATAACGCTTGATATCATAAGTACAGGATGTCCTGGCAATATCGTGAATATCCAGGTTGGTGACAGAAGTTGAGATAACCTCCATTTTCTTATTATATACCGGATAGTGCAGTAATCCGACATATACCTCTGGCGGCATATTCTCCCGGTTCATACTCATCCCCCTGTTGTACGGATCCAAGCTTAGTCTTCTTCCAGTAATTTCCTGTCCTCTGCGGTCAACTCCGCCATTTTGAACAGATCAGGCCTGCGTTCCATTGTCCTGACCAGAGACATTTTCCGCCGCCATTTCCGGATTTTTTCGTGATCACCGCTCAAAAGGATTTCGGGCACTGCCATCCCCGCATATTCCCTTGGCCGTGTATAATGCGGGTATTCCAGAAAACCGTTATAGAAAGAATCATTTTTAAAGGATTCTTCTTCCCCAAGGACTCCCGGTATCATTCTGGCAACTGCGTCAACTACTGCCATGGCCGGGATTTCTCCGCCTGTCAGGACAAAGTCTCCGATAGATATCTCATCAGTAACAAGTTTTTCCCTTACTCGCTCATCAATACCTTCATAATGTCCGCATATCAGGATTAAGCGCCGTTCACCGGCTAATGCCCGGGCGGTCTCCTGGTTAAAAACTCTTCCCTGAGGACACAAAAGGATAACCCTGGGTTCCTCAGACGTTCCGGACAGGCTTCCTGTTTTCAGGGTTTTCGCATAATCCACCGCTTCGAAAACAGGTTCAGGTTTCATGACCATCCCGGCACCGCCGCCAAATGGGTAGTCATCAACAATCCGATGCTTGTCATGGGCGAAATCCCTGATGTTGATTAAATTGGTATATAACAAACCCTTTCCCCGGGCCCTTTTAATTATACTGGAACCAAAAGGCCCTTCAAACATCTCCGGAAAAAGAGTCAGGATATCTATTCTCATTATCTTCTCACCTACAGGTCCAGCAACCCATCCATTGGTTCTATGACCATTCTCCGGTTTTCGCTGTCCACTTTCCGGACCACCTGTTTTACAGCCGGTATCAGGTAGTCTTTGAACTCACCGGCCACAACATATATATCATTTCCCCCGGCAGTTAAAATATCCTTTACCCTGCCCAGCAGGACCCCACCGGTGGTCAGTACTTCCATACCAATTATTTCAAATATGTAAAATGAATCCGGCGGAAGGTCGGATAGCTGATCTCTGGTAATTTTCAGAATTCCGCCCTTGATTTCCCCGGCTGCATTAGTGTCAGCAATCTCCAGGAACTTTATCAGCAGTACGTTTTTGTGAAACCTGGCTGTCTCGACAGTCAGAGTCCTAAAGCGGTCATCTTTTTCCATCCGGAAAGCCGCGCCTGGCTTAAACCTTTCCGGGAAATCAGTTAATGGCCAAACCTTCACTTCTCCTCTTATTCCCCAGGTGTTGATAATTTCCCCTACAGAAATAAGGTCACCGGGCATAGTCTTTACTCCTTCTGATATCAATAATCCTATTGTCACAGATAACAACCTCCACACCCATGATGTCTTCCCAGTCATCACCAATGTTTATTTCTGTGACGGATTCAAGGGTTCCCTGAACCACTTCAGAACCGATGGCCATTTTCCCAATGTTTTTCAGTTGCTCGGTCAGCTTGGCTTTGGCCTGCACCCGTTTATGTTTTTCATTCTCCACACGCTGCCTGGCTGCAGTTATCCCTGCCGGATTTTTCTTTTCCAGCTCAGCCACAATCCGTTTCACCTGAAAATCCAACTGCTGCAGTTCAGAATCCATTTTTTTTATTGTCTCCTGAATCTCTATGGCCATCTTTTTTTTAAAGTCCTCAGTAACCCTGACCTTTACAATTACAGGTCTTTTAATAGTCAGTCCACCTGTCATAGTTTACCCCATTCCCTCTGTTGGACAGAGAAGGGGGCTTAAAACAGCCCCCCTGCTAGACTATCTCAACAACAACTTTTTTGCCTTCCCTGTTGGCAGCAGCTTTCACTATGGTCCTTATAGCCCTGGCTATCCGTCCCTGTTTGCCGATTACCTTACCCATATCTTCCGGTATGACATTTAATTTTAAGACAAGGGACTTATCTCCTTCAACCACATCAACAGAAACCTGCTCCGGGTTATCAACAAGGGATTTAGCGAGCAATTCTACTAATTCTTTCATCAACTGCACCCCCTAAATACTACTTCTCGGCAGCTTTTTCAATTAACCCGGCTTTATTCAAAAGGGCCCTGACAGTCTCAGAAGGTTGAGCCCCATTCTTCAGCCATTTGATTGCCTTTTCGTCATCGATTTTGACTTCCGCAGGGTTTTTCAAGGGGTCATAATGGCCAATTTCTTCAATAAACCTGCCGTCTCTGGGGGACCTCGAGTCTGCTACGACAATCCGGTAGAAAGGTTTTTTCTTCATTCCCATTCGCTTAAGACGAATCCTTGTTGCCACGATATCACCTCCTTAATATAATCTTCCGTAATTTTCTATTTTATGCTATTGAAAGAAGGGGAGTTTCAGACCCCCGCGTTTCTTCATGTTTTTCTCCATGCCGGAAAACTGTTTCATCATCTTTTTCGTTTCCTCAAACTGTTTAAGCAGCCTGTTAACCTCACTGACCTTAGTTCCACTGCCCTTGGCAATCCTCTTTTTACGACTGTCTTTAATAATCCTCGGGTCCTGTCTTTCCTTTATTGTCATTGACTGGATAATGGCCTTCATATGGGCAAATTCTTTATCATCTACCGAACCCTTAAGATTTTTGAGCTGTTTAACCTGTCCCAGGCCGGGTATCATGCCCAGAAGTTCATCAATGGGCCCCATGCTTTTAATCTGTTCCATCTGATCCATGAAATCCTGCAGGTTATAATCCTGTGTCTTAATCTTTCTCTGCAGTTCCAGAGCCTTTTCTGCATCCATGGAGGTTTGTGCTTTTTCGATAAGGCTCAGGACATCACCCATGCCCAGGATTCGGGCGGCCATTCGATCCGGATGGAAGGGTTCAAGGGCCTCGAGTTTTTCTCCGATACCGGCAAACTTGATAGGTTTTCCAGTAACGGCCTTTACCGACAGAGCCGCCCCTCCCCTCGTATCTCCATCCAGCTTAGTCATAATTACACCGTCAATCCCAAGCCGGACATTGAATGTTTCTGCCACATTGACCGCATCCTGGCCTGTTGTGGCATCCATAACAAACAGGACCTCATGCGGGTGGGCAGTCTCTTTAATGTTCTCTAATTCATCCATCAGCTCTTCATTGATATGCAGCCGTCCAGCAGTATCAATAATCACTGTATCATTACCAATAGAGCGGGCATGCTCTAAGGCACCCCTGGCAATATCAACCGGGTTGGTCTTTTCACCCAGTGTATAAACCGGGATATTTAACTGCTCACCTAAAACCTGCAGTTGTTTTATCGCCGCCGGCCGGTATACATCAGCTGCCACTAAAAGTGGTCTGCGCCCCTGTTTGCGGAGTAAGTTGGCCAGCTTGCCGGCCGTGGTGGTTTTTCCGGCCCCCTGCAGGCCGACCAGCATAATCACAGTCGGGGGTTTGGAAGCAATATTTATCTTGCTTTGAGCCCCTCCCATAAGTTCAGTCAATTCTTCATTGACAATTTTGATCACATGCTGCCCCGGGGTCAGGCTGTCCATAACCTCCTGCCCAATAGACCGTTCCCTGACCTTTTTAACAAAGTCCTTAACAACCTTAAAATTAACATCGGCCTCCAGGAGGGCTACCCTTACTTCCCGCATAGCTGCATCGACATCAGCCTCACTTAGTTTACCTTTACCCTTAAGTTTTTTAAATGTATTCTGAAGCTTTTCGGCAAGGCCTTCAAATATCACTGTTATGACCTCCTCCGTCATAGTCATCATGCTGTAATTTAACAATTTCGTTCAGAATTTCCTTTATCCCGGCCTTTATCTGAATACTGTCATCGAGGCCGTCAACCAGTAGCAGAACCCTGTCAAGTTTTTCTTTTTCTGAACGGTATTTCTTTACCAAGCCTAACTTTTCCTCGTATCCTTCCAGGATGCCTTCACTTCTTTTGAGAATATCGTGGACAGCCTGTCTGCTGATGCTGAATTCGTCAGCAATTTCACCCAGAGAAAGGTCCTGTTCATAGTACAGTGACAGAATTTCTTGCTGTTTATCGGTCAGCAAACTGCCGTAAAAATCGTATAACATTGCCACCCATTCTATTCTCTTTGCCATTAGCCTTCCCCTCTGTGTAAAGGTTTTTTCCTTTACACATTGAATTTTACCGAACTGCGGCTGTTTTGTCAAGAAAAAAAGGTGAAAAAAAAGGTATATTCCACCCAATAGAATACACACTTATCGTCTCAATCCCCATAAGGCAATTTGTCATCAGGTCCTTTAAATCCTTCTCTGTTTCCCGGTCCTGACTCCTTCCTGTTTGGCGGCCCGATCAATTTGGTCATCGAGATCCATTATCCTCACCAGTGTCTTAGCTCCTTCCGACCTCTTGTTATCCAGCCAGCGGTCAACCAAAATACTTCTTTCCTTTTTAAGTATTGCCACTATTCCGCCTGCCATTAACATCACCTCCGGAAATCCTTCAATTAGTTATTGTGAGTTCTTTCACATATCTATGTCTATAAATTTCTACGTATGTTTCGTTTTTCCTTCCAGTTTCGACAATTTTTTTCTAATATTCTTTAGTCCGATAATAACCGGTCAGCACACCTTTGGACATTCTCCAGGACTTCGCCTTCATTTATGGTCAGCACCCTGCCGCCTTTGACCAGTATCCTCCCATCTACTATTACGGTATCAATATCTGACGACTGGGCAGCATAAACTGTATGAGCAATTATGTTATGCTTTGGATAAAGGTGGGGTTTTTCAAAATCAATTAGCAGGATATCAGCTTTGTAACCCGGTGTAATCATCCCTACCCGGTCCAGGCCAAGAATTCGGCTACCGTTAACTGTTGCCATTTCCAGGGCCTGATAAGCGGGAATGGCTTTGGATTCCATTGCAGTCACCTTGTGCAACAAGGCAGCAGTCCGCATTTCTTCAAGCATATCAAGGTTGTTATTGCTGGCAGCTCCATCTGTGCCTAATCCAACATTTATACCTTCTGACAGCAACTGTGGAACAGGAGCCACCCCGCTGGCCAGTTTCATGTTGCTCTCCGGATTATGGGCCACTCCGACTTTTTTGTCAGCAATTATTTTTATATCGTCCTCAGTCAGATGCACGCAATGAGCTCCGAGGACAGGAAACTCCAGCAGCCCCAGGTCATTTAAATGCCGGACCGGTGTTTTGCCATATAGTTTTTTGATATCGTCCACTTCTGTCCTGGTTTCCGCCAGATGGATATGTACACCGACATTGTTTTTTTCAGCTATGGACATAACTTTTGTCAGGTAGTCAGGAGGGCAGGTATGGGGCGCATGGGGGCCTACCATAGTAGTGATTCTGCCACCTGCGGCGCCGTTCCACTGTTCAACAAAAACGGCAGTTTCATCAAGGGCCTGCTGGGCTGTAGGGGCTAATCCGATCATGCCCCTGGAAAGGCTGGCCCTGATCCCCGTCTCTTCAACAGCCCTGGCCACATCATCCATAAAGAAGTACATATCGGCAAAAGTTGTGGTCCCTGATTTAAGCATTTCCAGGATGCACAGCATCGTGCCCCAGTAGACATCTTCAGCAGTAAGGCGCGCTTCCAGCGGCCAAATCCGTTGTTCAAGCCATTCCATCAGGGGCAGGTCATCAGCATAGCTTCTTAGCAGGGTCATGGCCGCATGGGTATGACAGTTGATAAACCCCGGCATTGCCACCATCCCCCGGGCATCGATGACCTCAGTATTCCCGTTTACCCAGCCTTCAGGTACTGAACCCCGTGCCCCGGCAAAGGATATTTTATTGCCTTCAATCCCAATTTCACCGTCCATTATCAGGTGGTTGTTTCCGGTCATTGGAATGATAGTTGTGTTTTTAATGATGAGTTTATCCATATTCTGGCCTCCTTCCAGTCATTTGATATATCTTTTTTACCATTTGATATATTTTTCGTTTTTCTTTTCCTTTATTTCCCTATTCATGGTTCTGGTCAGATAAATAATTTTACAGATATTTTCCAGGCTTGATGTCCACTGGTAAGCCTCCTCAATTAACTGCCCGGTGGCAAAACTGCCATGCCCCCTGATCATTACTATTTTATATTCCTTCAGGTATTCCGGCAGGACCCTTGCAACCTCATCTGAACCAACGGTATGCTCAAACCCAAGGACCGGAATCCGATGCAGTAAATACTGACCCTCGGAATCAATTGGGATGATTTCCTCTTCAACCAGAGACAAGGCTGTGGCGTAAACAGGATGGGCATGCACAATCGCAAGGGCCGGAGTGTTTTTATAAATTGCGCGGTGAACCCCTATTTCGGTCGAAGCAAGGGTGATATGACTGTCGTTTCTATGCAGCCCGGTTTCAATCAGGTCTTTTTCTTCGAGATTATGCAGCATAGAACCGCGTCTGGTAATGACTAACCGGTCCCCAAGCCGCACACTCATATTTCCGCTGTGAGAACTGTTCAACCCCTGTAAAAACAGGTCACGCCCAATCCGGTTGAATTCACTGTGCATCAAATCCCCTCCAGCCCAAGTTCAAAAAGTTTTTCCCGGCGCGGCACGCCGATTTGGTCCCAGCCACGAAACCGATAATAATCGTCCAGCATCGGTCCCAATCTGACCACATGTCCCCTGGACGGCCCATTCTTAACTGGTTCATTTAGGAGCCTTCCCGGCAGGGTATCATCTGTGTGGGAAAAACCTTCTCTTATATTATACAG
>QZJQ01000038.1 GCA_003599795.1 Nitrospiraceae bacterium | reverse complement strand
AGGGCCGAGGGCCTGTCCCCGGCATAGACTGGAGCAGCGGAGACTCTCTCACAACAGAAAAGACAAAAGACATTGGGTGGGGAATTGATTTAGACCTTAATTTCCCTATATATAAACGGTTAAGAGGTTTTACGGAAGCTGGTTATTTTATCCCCGGAGCTGTTTACCAGCGGGCGAATGGACAGAAGGCTGACCCAGCTTCAAAGATTGTCTTAGGAGCAGAATTTGAATTCTAACTTTTTTATCGGAGTCTTTTTGTTTGCCGGTTTTGCTCTTCTTGTAAGCAGCGGAGTCAGTTTCGCCGGACAAAAGGACAGCTCGATTGAAATCAGCTCGGATTCAAAATCAGCGAAGGGTCCGGGGTGGGTTCATCTTAGACCGAAGATTAAAAACCTGAAAGGGCCGCTGAAATTTAACTGGTCTTTCGGCGACGGGGAAGAAAGCGCTGAGATGCTTCCACAGCCCCACTATTATGCGTCCGGCAGATATACTGTGGTGCTGGAAGTTGTGGATAAGACAGGGAAGCGGCATTCGGCCAGCATTAGTATAGATGCTGCCTCTCAAGGAGGCTGAGGCACATCAACATGCTCTCTGGTTTCGGACGAGCCCGATAAAAAATATAAGGATCATGCAAAAGACAAAAGGTCTTTGCATTAGAGGAGGAATTTAGAAGTGATGCGATTTATCAATGGCAGGTTAGTGTTGTTGTTAGTTTTTTTGTTTTGCTGCAATGTACTGAGCGGCGCTGGTTCCACTGTGTATGCGGAAGACGCGTCCATAGTAAGGGCTTCACAGGTAGACGGCTCTGTGACTGTAAACGGCAAACCCTTAAAAGACGGCGATATCATACAGAGGGATGACAGGATCGTCACAAAGGAAAAGTCAGTGGCTATCCTTACATGGTCCAACGGGAGCATGTTAGAGATATACCCTGAAACATCTATTGTTTTAAAAGGGGTAATCTTTGAGGGAGATAATAAATTAGAGAAGACTTTGCTCACTCTTGAAAGGGGCAGGATATTTGCAAAGGCTCAGACACCGGAGCATATATTCAGTCATTTTGAGATAAGCGTGGGGAACACGCCTGTTATGTCCCAAGGCGCTGAATTTGCGCTTAAGTACGAAGAATCCGAAAAGAAGTTCACGATTTGGTCCATTCTCGGAAGGGTGGTTATTGAAACAGGGACCAAGAGGATAAGAGTGGACGATGGGCAACAGGTGGTTCTTGTAGCAGGCGGAAGCCCTGCGACTCCCACTCCAATGCCGGACAGGACAAGAGAAGCTCTTACGAAGGCGTCTAAAAGGCTGGGAGGCAGTTTACTCATAGAGGAAGAACTGAGTCCCGGAGGGCCCCTTAAGGCAAAGATAGGCGGAGTAAGGAATAGAAGGGGCAGCGCGCCCTATACTGTCCAGTTCAAGGCGATTATAGGAGGCGGCAGCGGAAAGATTAAGTCTATTCGCTGGGACTTTGGAGACGGCGAAAGCGTTCAAGGAAAAAATGCACAGCATACTTTTACCCAGGGTGTTTATGTGGTTGTCTTGACCGTAGAGGATGAGAATGGGCAGAGAATAACATCTCAGGTCAGCATCTCGGTGGAGATTGACTGTTCTTGTTAGGAGCATATATAGGATATGAGTGTTTTATTGGGAGATGTTGGAAAAACCGAGGGGAAGGACGTGAAGAAGCTACCTTGCATAGAAGAGGGATGTGTACGCTGCTGCACAGACAGTGGGAATCCGCTTGAACTGACAACTGGGGATATTCTGAGACTGTGCCGGGCACTCTCAATAGGATCGGATGATTTTTACGCGCAATATTGCGGAATAATGTGGAACAGAATACCCGGCACATGCCTTTTCATCCCTTCTGTCGGGCTGATTTTCCCCTGCAGATTTCTGGAGGGCGGCCGATGCGCAGTATATGATGTCAGGCCTATTCACTGCCACCTCTTCCCCGAAGGACTTGTAGTGAATAACAGTAATATGGACATTTACCGTAATTGCGGTTACAGGTGCATAGATAAAGGAATTAAACCGGCAATGACAAACAAGCCTTATATACACAGGCTGAAAGATATAGATAATAGGGAGTTGAAAGCTACAGCGTCTTACTTTGAGAATTTTAACTATTGCGTGGAGATGAAAGAGGAAGAATTTAAAGAGATAGAAAGTTTATTAACAAACGTAGATTATATGGAAAAAGCTGCCAAAGAAAGAGATATGTGCACAGAGATTATAAACAGGAAAGATAAAGGCAGGGCAGAGTCTATTTTTATGAGAAAGCTGGCTCTTCTTTCTATGTCAAAGTCATTCGGTGTTTTTGCGTGAAACGTGTTGTCAGAAGATAAGAAGTTATACATAAGAGGAGGGATAATATGAGTGGAATGAAACTCACAAGAAGGTCATTTTTAAAAGTTGCCGGAACTGCTGCTGCCGTTGCAGGCATGGCTTCAACTGCAAAAGCCGCTGAAGATTTTAAAACACATAAACCGTATACCGAAGGCGGCATAGCGCCTGCGCCGGACAGGGTAGTAACAAGCGGCTGCATATGGTGCCAGAACGGCTGCAGCATGAAGGTGCATGTAAAGGATGGCAGGATTGTCAATATTTACGGCAATCCGGATGACCCGGTAACAGGCGGCAAGATTTGTCCAAAGGGGCAGAACAATGTGAACGTGCTTTATAACAAATACCGCCTGAAGGCGCCTTTGAAGAGGATCGGTCCAAGAGGAAGCGCCTCGTCCTATCAGGAGATAACATGGGAGCAGGCATTGACCGAGATTTCGGATAAGCTTAAAGCGGTCAAAGCAAAATACGGACCCGAAGCGCTCGCATGGTGGGTTGCGGGAAGGAGCGAATCACAGGCAAGGGCAGGCTTGAGTGGAACATTTCAGAAGCTCTACGGCACGCCTCATAGGGAAGGCACAGGCCCATTCTGTAATTTCGCGGGTGGAGCCGCTTCCAACTCCATTCTTGGACATAACAATCCGCCGTGGACATATACGAGGGAAGATTTCGGCGGCGCAGACTGGTATATGTTCGTAGGCAGCAACATGGCCGCGTCCAAGCCCATAATGTTCGGAGCATTGAACGACGAAAGGATAAAGAGAAAGGCAAAACTTATCGTTGTCGATCCTCGCATGTCCGAGGCAGCGAGCAGGGCCGATATATGGCTTCCGATAAAGCCTTCGACCGACATGGCTTTAGCCCTTTCGATGATATACCACATCATCGAGAAGAACCTGCAAAATCAGGAGTTCATAAATGATAAGGTGCTCGGCTTCGACAAGCTGAAGGCATTTCTTATTGAGAAAAAATACACGCCTGAATGGGCGGAGAAGATTACGGGGATTTCCGCAAAGACAATCAAGGAACTTGCGGAGGAATACGCAAAGACCGAAAAGGCGATAATAATGGGCAATGCCGGATTGAGCCATCATACAAACTCGATGCTTACGCACAGGGCGTTTTACATGCTTGCGGCAATTACAGGGCATTTCGGCAAGCCTTCGATGGGCTATGGATGCGGCAATAACGGCGGCACAAGCATGGGAAGCATTTCCGTGCCCAAAGAGAAGGAAGTAAAACCCAAAAAACAGAGGCTCGGAAAATCGCCTGTAGCATGGGTTGAACCGATGATTACCGGAAAGCCGTATCCTATCAAGGCATTCATGTCTATGGGAAATCCATTTGTAATGTGGCCGGATCAGGAAAGGATAAGAAAGGCTCTGAATAATCTTGATGTTTCGGTATATTTCAGCGTGTTCCCAAGTGTTGAGACAACGTATTTCGATTATGTCCTGCCGTCGTCGCCGTGGACTGAATCCGGAGGAGTGGGTCCTGTTTCGGACGAGAGGCGCTTTGCTTTCAATCCGCAGATCATTCAGCCGCTGCATCAGGCAAGGCCCGAGAGATGGACAATTATAGATCTCGGCAAGAAGATGGGATGGGGCGATATATTCAAGGACGAATACAAAGACCCTGTGAAATTACAGAAGGCAATGTCGAAAAAAACAGGGTTCTCGCCGGAAAGATTTTTTGCAAAGAAAGAGGGCGCATTAAGAGGTCCGCTCCCAACGCCTGACGCTCCAGAGATAGGGACTCTTTATACGGAGAAGCACGGCGTTCCCGGCAAGAAAGGACAGTTCCCGAGGCCTTCGGGCAAGATAGAGATATGGACAGAGGCGCTTGAAAAGGCGTTTATGGCTCAGGGTCTTAATCCGTTTGAGTTTTATGCCGACCCGGAAATTGGAATGAAGGACGGGCTTCCGTATCTTGAATATCTCGATGACGATACATCCGAAGGCGTGACTTCACAATTGATAGGAAAGATGAGGGCAAGGCGCGTAAAAGTAAAGTATCCTACAAGCCCGGAGATAACCGGCTTTGACATGTATCTCACAACAGGCAGGCCGAGCGCGTCGCAGTTCCATGCAGGCACGCACTGGGTCTGGAACCTTAATGAACAGATGCCAGATCAGTACTGCATGATACATCCTGAGAAGGCGACGGAGATAGGGATTTCAAATGGAGACAAAGTAAAGATAGAGGGAATAAAAGGGCATGTCTTGGCAAAGGCATGGGTTTATGAGGGTATAAGAAAAGACACGATTTTCGTCCCGCACGGATATTCCGATGAACAGCCTTTCAGTCAGTGGAAATCCATAAACTTTATTACGAACAAAGACAAAAGATGCCCCATATCGGATCAGACGAACTACAAGGCTCTGATATGCAGGGTTACAAAGGCATAAGGGAGGGAATGAAATGAGCCAATATGCAATAATGGTTGATTTAGAAAGGTGCATTGGATGCAAGTCCTGCGAGACTTCATGCAAACTTGAGAATGGCATAGGAGAAGGCAGATACAGGACAAAGGTTATATGGACTGATCCTCAAGGAGACAGAAGACTTGGTTTTATGTCAATGCCGTGTATGCACTGCGAAAACCCTGCATGTCAAAAATCCTGTCCTACAGGCGCAATCTCCAAAAGACACGAAGACGGTATTGTTCTCATGGATAAAGGCAAATGTATCGGGTGCCGCTACTGCGTGTGGGCTTGTCCTTATGGAGCAATGAACTTTGATGCAGAAAAGATGGTCGCTGACAAGTGCACATATTGTGCTCACAGGCTTGAAAAAGGAGAACAGCCTGCATGTGTGTCTAAATGCCCGGGCTATGCGCTGAGTTTCGGAAAGAAAGATGAGCTTATGTCAAAGGCCAAATCGGAAGGCAGAAAACAGAGAGGCATAAACGCCGGCAAAGCAAACCCGTCAACTTTCTATCTGGAAAGATTGAAACCGTAACGGTTTGATGTTGGACAAAACATTTTGGGCGGATATTTATTCCCAGTTAAGCGAGGTTTTTAAAGAACCCACACGGGAGTTTGCCGATGATGTCGCCTCAGGCAGACTCCCCAATTATTTTAAGGAGATTTTTTCTAAACTCGGCAATGACTCATCTTTGATTGCAGGCCTTTCAATAAGCGGAGATGTATATACAAAACTTTGTGATGAATACAAAAGACTTTTTGCCGGCCCGCTCCCTCCGTATATAGTACCTGTTGAGAGCGTTTATAGAAAATGGACGAATGACCCTGAATGCAAACTGCCTATCGCAGGAGAAAAAGGCTATTTAATGGGAGACCCTGCAATAGACATGATTAAGTGCTATCAGGCTCACAACATTGTGATCCCCGAAAAATATTCCTCTATGCCTGACCACATAGCGCTTGAGCTTGAGTATATGTCCTTTTTATGCAGAAACGCTGATATTGAAAATCAAAGAGAATTTATTTCAAATCATTTAGACTGGGCAGATGAACTCGCAATGGATATTAGAAACTTAAGCGGGAATAATTTTTATTCACTATGCGCTAAGATAACTGCTTTCATAATCTCAAGGTCTAAAGCGGAATTGTCTTCTTAAATTATACTTGCTGACAATAGAGAGACAGAATCTAAATTCTGCAGAAAAGAGTCTGGCAGGCGGACTCTTCCATTTTCCGCCTCTGCTGTAATATAATAATTTAAACTTGTTTCTAATAAATCTCAGAGAGAATATTCATACAAATGCTTGTCGGTTATAACAATAACGTAACCTACAA
Organism: Nitrospiraceae bacterium; assembly: GCA_003599795.1. GTDB lineage: Bacteria > Nitrospirota > Thermodesulfovibrionia > Thermodesulfovibrionales > UBA1546 > UBA1546. The sequence continues at coordinate 8,578 of QZJQ01000038.1, read as the reverse complement.
GGGAAAGGTTTATCATGTCCAGACAGAGGACAGCGGATTGAACAACCCTATCATAGTTACGCTTCTGTATATTAAAGGCACAATCCTTGCCTCAAAAAAAACAAGTTACTCTCACCTCATCGGAAACAAAGACATCAAAAAAAGCGTCAGGGAGCTGATGAAGGAGCAGCACAAGGCAATACTCAAAGAATTGATTGCCGGGAAATACACCGGCGATGAGGCAGAAGAGGGGAAAAAGGAAGAAATGGAGATTCGCTCCGAGCTGCCCGATGCAAGCCCCGAGCTGCTGGGGATTGAACCTGAGATGAAAAAAACCAAAAACAAAACTCTGGATGATATTCTTCTGGATTATATAATGAAAATGGAGAAGAAAAGATGAGTCAGACTTCCACCTCAAAAGATATTGCATTTCTGAAAGAACAGGCAAAGGCGGTAAGGATTGAAATCCTGAAGATGCTTGCAGAGGCAGGTTCAGGCCATACAGGCGGCTCTTTGTCAGCTGCTGATGTGGCAACAGCGCTGTATTTTTCTAAGATGAGGCATAATCCCAAAGACCCTTCGTGGAAAGAGAGGGACAGATTCATTCTTTCAAAAGGCCATGCTGCGCCGCTGTTATACGCAGTCCTTGCCCTTTCAGGCTATTTTGACAAGTCCTTGCTTAAGACCTTGCGCAAAATCGGAAGCCCTCTTCAGGGGCATCCATGCTCAAAATTATTGCCGGGCGTAGAAATATCAACCGGTTCGTTAGGACAGGGGCTGTCCATTGCAAACGGGATTGCAATGGGACTGAAAATGGACGGCGTAACTTCTCGTGTTTATTGCGTATTGGGAGACGGAGAAATACAAGAGGGCCAGGTCTGGGAGGCGGCGATGACGGCATCGCATTACCGGCTTGATAACATGTGCGCAATTATTGATAATAACGGCCTTCAGATAGACGGGCCTTGCTGTGATGTAATGGCTCTTGAACCGATTGCGGAGAAATGGAAATCCTTCGGATGGCATGTAATTGATATTAACGGTCATGACATGAAGGCTATTCTCGGCGCTCTTGATGAGGCTGAGGGAATAAAAGGGAAGCCGACTATGATAGTTGCAAGGACGGTAAAGGGAAAAGGAGTATCCTTTTTTGAAGGAAAGGTGCAGTATCATGGCATGGCTCCCACACAAGAGGAACTTAAAAAAGCATTGGAGGAGCTTGAAAACAATGGGTGAGAGAAGAGAGGAAGGCGGCAAGGAATCAAGGGGCCAAGGGATCAAGGGGTCAAGGGGAGAAATAAATCATTCACTCGAAACCTCGAACCCCCGAAACCTTGAACCCTCTCAAACAAAACCAGTAGCTACGAGAGATGCGTACGGAGATGCGCTTCTTGAACTCGGCAAAAAAAGGAAAGAGGTTGTTGTTCTTGACGCAGACCTCTCAGGCTCCACAAAGACGGCAAAATTTGCAAAGGTTTTCCCTGAGAGATTTTTTAATATCGGAATCTCAGAGCAGGATTTAATCGGCACAGCCGGCGGCCTGTCGCTTACAGGCAAGATGCCTTTTGCCTCTACATTCGCTGTTTTTGAGACAGGCAGGGCGTGGGAGCAAATAAGGCAGACTATTTCCTACTCAAGCCTGAATGTGAAACTCGTTGCAACGCACAGCGGGATTACAGTTGCCGAGGACGGCGCCTCGCATCAGGCAATAGAAGACATTGCGCTTATGAGAGTCCTTCCCAACATGACCGTGATTGTGCCTGCGGACGGCATAGAGACAAAACAGGTCATTGAGGCAATAGCTGATTTTTACGGGCCTGTTTATGTCAGGCTCGGAAGGGCAAAGGTGCCTGTTATTATGCCTGAGAATTATAGATTCACAATAGGCAAGGCGTATAAATTCCATACAGGAAGAGATGCAAATATAATCGCAACAGGCATAATGGTTTCTGTTTCGCTTGATGCAATGGAAATGCTGAAAAAAGACGGGATTGATGCTGGTGTGATAAATATGCCAACTGTCAAGCCGCTGGACAACGATGCGGTTATTGAGGCTGCAAAGGCATCCGGATTAATTGTAACGGCAGAGGAGCATTCTGTTATAGGCGGGCTCGGCGGGGCAGTGGCAGAGCTGCTTTCAGAGAATTATCCGGTGCGTGTAAAAAGAATCGGGGTTAAAGACACCTTCGGCTGCTCCGGGCCTTCGGATGAGCTGATGAAATTATACGGGTTGACAGCAGAGGACATAGTAAGAACCATAAAAGAGGCGTTAAAGAAAAGTTAAATGCAGAATAAGATGCACGATACAAGATACACGATAAAGGATTCAGGCCGGAGAATAGAGAATATCCTGCATCATGAATCCTGCATCCTGTATCATGAGGGGCTATGATACATTTTTCCAATGTAACCAAGTTTTATGAAAAGCAGGCGGCTCTTAAGAACATAACCTTTTCAATAGAAAAAGGCGAAATGGTTTTTATGACCGGGCCGAGCGGCGCAGGAAAATCCACGCTCCTTAAAATCATCTATCTTTCTGAAAAACCTGATGAGGGCAGCGTAACCATAGCAGAATGGGACCTCAGCAAGCTCAAGGAATCAAGCATTCCTTTTTTAAGGAGAAACATAGGAGTTGTCTTTCAGGACTTCAGGCTTCTTGACAACAGAAATGTCTTTGACAATGTTGCCATAGCCTTGCGCATACGGGGCATGCTGGACAGCGAAATACAGGAATGGGTTATGGAAATACTGAAGATGGTGAATTTAAGGCATAAAGCAGACAGCTTTCCGCAGGCGCTCTCAGGCGGCGAACAGCAAAGGGTAGTTATTGCGCGCGCAATTGTCGGAGAGCCTACAATCCTTCTTGCTGATGAGCCGACAGGCAATCTGGACCCTGACACTGCTGCAGGGATTACCCGCCTGTTTAAGGAGATTAATGCCAGAGGAACCACTGTTGTTATTGCAACGCATAACAGGGAACTTTACAGGAATACAGGCCGCAGAGTGTTAAGGATTGACGGCGGGAATATGGTCGGGGAGGAAATAGGATAATGTATCTTTTATACTCGTTCAGGCTCGCCCTCCAGAGCTTATGGCGCGAAAAGTGGATAAATCTCCTCTCTGTTCTGACAATAGCAGCCGGACTGTTTATGATCACGCTCACTTTTTTTCTTGTTTACAACATAGACCTTGCGACAAAAAGGCTTCCGGCAAGATTCTCGGTAATGCTTTACCTGAATGACGGACTGTCAGAGCAGGAAACAGGAAGCATAATTGCGCAAGTTAAAAAGAACAATGCCGTTGAACAGGCAAAATATATAGCAAAGGATAAGGCGTTGCAGGAATTAAAAGGCGTTTTAAAGAACGCAGATTATATCCTTGAGGGCGTTGACGAAAACCCTCTCCCGGCATCAATTGAGATTAAGCTTAAGAAAGAAGCGGTCAATATTGCAAGCGTTAAGAAGGTTGCCGCAGAGATAAAAAAAATAAAAGGCATTGCCGAAGTGGAGTACGGCGAACAATTCCTTAATTCCCTCCACTCCATCAAAGGCATGGCGAAGGCAGGCAGTTTATCTCTTATTATCATAATGTCGGCAGGAGTGATTTTTGTATGTTACAGCACCATAAAAATAGCGTTTTACAGGAGGAAAGAAGAGATAGAAACATTTAAACTTCTTGGCGCAACAAGGGGCTTCATTCGGGCGCCTTTTGTTATAGAGGGAGGCGTGCTGGGGATATTCGGAGGGATTGCAGGGGCAGCAGCCGCGCTTGCATTTTACTATGTGCTTTTCTATAAAGTTACCGCTACCATCCCGATACTGAAAATCCTTGTCTTCCCGCTTGAAACCTTTCCGGCCCTTCCGGCTGCCGGATTGCTGTTAGGCATAGGAGGCGCTGTAATTGCGCTGGGAAGAATAAGATTCTCCTGAACAAGATGCACGATACACGATACACGATACAGGATACAGAAAATCGCATATCATGCATCATGCATCATCTATCGGGTATTTTCTTAATTCTTGCATCATGCATCATGTATCTTGTATCAATTTTTCTATTCACTGATACTGCTTTTGCCGCCAAAGATCCGAAGGAAGAATACAGGAAGCTTCAAAAAGAAATAGATACCCACAAGGAAAAACTTGAGAAAGCCAAGAAGGCGGAGCATTCGGTTCTTGAAGAGCTTGACAGGACGAATAGGGACCTCAGCCAGACGCAGGCTGAGTTAAGAAAATATATTGGAAAGCGAAAGGCTGCGGAAAATGAGATACGCAAGGTTGAGGCAGACATATCGGCAAACAGGGCAAAACTTGAAAGGCAGAAGGAGTGGCTTAAAAGGAAACTGCGCATTATGCAAAAATACGGCTATTCAGGGGATGTTGTGATTCTGCTTTCAACCTCAGAGGATATAACCCAGATGATGCGAAGGTGGCGGTATATCAAGGAGCTGGCAGGGTATGACCATAAGATGCTGAGCGAATATAAAGAGACCATAAAAAATCTTGCAGAGCAGGAAAGCCGTTTAAAGGCGCTGCATGCCGAACTGAAAAAGAGCGAGGAAAAGATAAAGGCAAATGAAAAGGCAATTGCAGAAAAGAAAAGAAGCAAGGAAACGCTCCTGTCTTCCGTAAGAAAGGAAAAAACTTCTTATGAAAAAATGCTGAAAGAATTAAAAGAGGCTTCCAATAAGCTCATGGAGATAATAAGGCGTTCGGAGGAGGCTGAGGCTTATGCTGCAAAAGGCTTTCACAATCTGAAGGGAAAACTAAACTGGCCTGTAAACGGGAAGGTTGTTATCCCGTACGGGGCACAGAAAGACCCTCAGTTCAACACGCCGGTATTCAGAAACGGTATACATATCAAAGCGGATGACGATGCCATGGCAAAGGTAGTGCACGGCGGCAAGGTCGTATTTGCCGATTGGTTCAAAGGCTACGGACAGCTTGTTATAATAAGCCACGGGGAAGGCTATCATACCCTGTATGCAAATTTAGCCGAGATTTTTTATAAAGTTGGAGATATAATAAAAGGACAACAGGCAGTAGGCAAAGTCGGGGAATCAGGAACACTGAATGCGCCCGGCCTGTATTTTGAGGTAAGATATAAAGGAAAACCGCTGGATCCCATGCAGTGGTTAAAAAAGAAGTAGTTTTTTACGGCTGTATGGGGCAGGAGTTAAGGAGAGGGTTAAAGAGAGAATGAAAAACAAAAGATTTATTTTAACTTGGGTGATTATTCTGACAATTGCCTTTGGCGGCGTTTTCATAGGCAGGCTTTCAATCGGAAGCGTGCGAGCCGAGGGCGAAAGTTATGAGTATCTTAAGGTATTCACAGAGGTGCTGTCGCTTGTTAAGAAGAATTATGTTGAAGACGTAAAAACAAAGGATTTAGTGTACGGCGCCATAAAAGGCATGCTTAATTCACTGGACCCTCACTCGTCATATATGCCTCCGGAAGCATATAAAGATATGCAGCTTGACACAAAAGGCGAGTTCGGAGGAATCGGTATACAGATAGGCATAAAAGATGGGATTCTGACCGTGATAGCGCCTATTGAAGACACGCCGGCTTATAACGCAGGGCTGAAGTCAGGGGACAAGATAGCAAAGATTAACGGAGAGTCAACAAGGGATATGGGGCTGCAGGACGCAGTCAGCAAGATGCGCGGGCAAAAAGGCACATCTGTTGTAATTACGATTATGCGCGAGGGCTGGAAAGATACAAAAGACTTCACCATCGTAAGAGACGTGATAAAAGTTAAAAGCGTGAAATTCAAGGTGATAGAAACTAATATAGGCTATGTGAAGTTAAGCCAGTTTCAGGAGCGCACTGCGGATGACCTTGAGGCTGCCCTTTCCAAGCTTGAGCAGCAGAATATAACTTCCATTATCCTGGATCTCAGAAACAACCCCGGCGGGCTTTTGAACAGCGCTGTTGATGTTTCAAGCCAGTTTCTGTCGGCAGGCAAAGTTGTTGTGTCCATAAAGGGCAGGAGCGGCGAAAAGGCAGAGTACCGGACAGAAGAAGGCAAGGTTTCCGAGCAGGAAGCAAAGAAGGCAAAGATGTTCAGCACTATTCCGATGATTGTCCTTGTAAATCAGGGCAGCGCGAGCGCCTCAGAGATTGTCGCGGGAGCGCTTAAAGACTGGAACAGGGCTGTTATACTCGGAGTGCAGACTTTTGGCAAGGGCTCTGTTCAGAGCGTGGTCCCGCTGAGCGACGGCTCAGGGTTAAGGCTTACAACAGCGCGCTACTATACTCCGAAAGGCATATCCATCCAGTCAACAGGAATAACACCTGATATTATTGTGAAATTGGAACAGAAAAATGGCGCAAAAGAGCACACCGTGGTAAGAGAAAAGGACCTTGAAAGGCACCTTAAAAACGACCAGATGGAGGAAAAGCAAACAACACCTGAAGAAAAAGCGCCCATAGAAGTCAGCGAAAAAGAAGATAATCAGCTCCAGAGGGCCATAGAACTTCTTAAAACATGGAAGGTTTTTAAGGAACAGATTCCCAAAGCAGCGTAAAAACAGGGGTTAGAGATTGGGGATTAGGGATTAGCTGAAAACTAATCCCCAACCCCTAACAACCAACCCCTCTAATTTAGATGTCCCGCATTATTTTTGACATAGAGACAAGCGGCAAAGACTTTGATTCCCTTGAAAAGAGCACTCAGGAATACCTGCTTCGCTGGGCAGAGACAGAAGATGACATTAAAGATGTCAAGGAAAGCCTTTCATTCTATCCTTTAACAGGCGAAGTCATCACCATAGGCCTTCTTAATCCTGATACAGACAAAGGCGCGGTATATTTCCAGTCGCCGGAAACACAAACTGCTCCCTTTGAAGAAAACGGGATAAAATTTGAAACAGGCACAGAAAAGGAAATTCTTGAAAAGTTCTGGAATACGGTTAAAAGCTATAGAGAAATAATCACATTCAACGGCAGGGGCTTTGACTGCCCGTTTATTTTAATCCGCTCTGCTGTTCATAAGATAAAGCCCACAAAAGACCTTATGCCCAACAGGTATAACGGCAGCCACATAGACCTCCTGGACCAGCTTACATTTTACGGAGCCTCAAGGCGCAAGTTCAGCCTTGATATGTGGTGCAAGACATTCGGCATAAAAAGCCCGAAAGAAGACGGCATAACCGGATATGATATTAAAAACCTTTTTAGCGACAAAAGGTATCTTGATATTGCAAGGTACTGCATCGGCGACATCAGGGCAACAAAGGAACTGTTTGGCTACTGGGAGAACTACATAAAATTCATTCTGTAGAAGATTTATGCCTTTTTTCTTAGCCGGTATCTGTTTTCTTCGAGAATAGTCAAATTCCCATAAATATCTTCCGGCGTGACTTCTTCAAGGAAATTCTTCAAAGCTGTTTTGGGCGAGATATTTTCATCAAGCAGAAAATTCATTATGCTGCGGGCTCAAGTTCTCCTGCCTCTTCCCTTGCAAGCATTGCAGCATATTCAACACAAGCCCTGATATCCTCTTCTGTTATATCAGGATAGTCGTCAAGAATCTCTTTTATTGTTGAACCTCCTGCCAAGAGGTCCAGAATCAGATAAACCGGTATTCTTGTCCCTTTTATGCAGGGCTTGCCGTGCATTATATCCCTGTCAATTGATATGCGGTTAATCATATGGCCCTCCTGCAAATATAGACAATTATATCATATTTGATTCACAAGAGGAGAAGAAAAAGCTTTCAAGCGATTGCAGCGCCGGGCAGGTGAGGTGCCTGGATTCTTCAACAAAGCAGGCCTGCGGCGAGTACGATTATTCTGACTCCTGCCTTGAGTGGGGCGGCAGCACGAATTGCCCTTACGGGTGCAATGGCGGTGTTTGCAGTGCGTGCACGCCGACTCCTCCTCCAAGCCCTGACACGATTTGCTCCGGCCAGACTGTTTCCCATAATAACGGCTGCGGCGAAACAACACAAATAGCAGGAACAAAAACCTGTGCGGCGAGCCTGAGCATTACAGCGTTTTCGCCCTCAAGTACTCAGCAAGTTTATCATGCAACAGATAATTGTTATTATAATAGATGTTATTATCAAACAACGATTGCTAATAGTGGAACAGCAACTGGGACAGTTTGGAAGAGAGAACTCATTTATGGAGGAAGCATACTGTCTTCCGCAACCATAATATATAATCAGATAATATCGCAAGGAGAAAGCCATACATTCTCAGAGAGCGTAAAAAGTAATTGTTATGAAAGTTACACTTATGATATAAGATATAAAGATAGCTATGATAATCAGATTGGGATTATTAACTCCTTTACGTGTTCACATCCATAAGTAAATAAAAGATAAAATAAAGGACAAAATTAATTGCCCGGTCCGCCACCGCCGCCTGTTCCTCCTGTTGAGGTGCTGGTTGAGCTTGCGTCTCCGCCTTGGCCTTGTGGTTTTGGCTTGATGTAAATGTTAATCTCGCCATTCTTTTTTTGAACAACGTCAAAATCAAGGTCTGAAGCGCCTGAAATACCAAGATACTTTGGAGTTACAGCGTAGATTTCCTCGCCGTTTCTGCCTGTGTATTTGTCAACAGTGTACTGCCCGTAAAAGTTAGGGTCGCCC